>CABSAN010000020.1 GCA_902475785.1 uncultured Collinsella sp. | reverse complement strand
GTCATGCCGAAATGGCGCGAAGCACGCGCTTGACAAAACTATAGAGACACGTCCCGATAAAACCCTCACGCCAGCAAATAACCAATCGCAATGCCTTGGTGGACTTGGATCTTGGCCGTACCCCTGACGACGTTGCTGATGCCCGTGTCGGCCAACAAGCCCAGGGGGCTGTGGTCTAGCTCCCACTCTAAGCCGTGTTCGCTTACCTCGGTGTTGGGGGCTATAGCGATAATGGAGAACGTCTTGCCCTCGTGGTCTTCGATGATCCAGGATTCGCCTTCGTGCAGGATGCGAGCCGTGGTCTCGTCCTCGGCAATCCAGACTGGGGCATCCTCGTAGCCCGCGAGCAGGCCCAGTACGGATAGCGCCATATCGGGGCGGCCTCCGGTGGCGCAGGTCGCAACCACTTCGGCACCCGGCCAGCGACGGCGGACGGCATCGAGCGCCAGCGCCAGATCGGTATAGTCCTTGTAGGGGTCGTGGCGTTCTACCTCAAAGGCTTCAGCGGCATCGGCCATCGCACGGCCTGCGTCGCTCACCGTGTCGGCATCCCCCACATAAACGTCGCAGCCCAGACCGGCGCCCAGCAGCGCGTCGAGCCCGCGGTCCACGGCGACAACGTGATCGCACTCCCCCGCCAGGTGGCACAGCAACTCGGGGCTCGCCACCACCGGCGAGCCACAAACCACTAAAACTTTGCAAGCCACAACCCTCGCCTATCCCTCAAACGAAAGCACGCAGGCCAGATCCAGCTCCTCGTAGCTGTCGATAAAGATGTCGCAGTTGGCGCGCACGTCGTCACGCTTCATGCGGCCGTGTGGGTCATAAATACCTACACGCTTAAAGCCGGCGACTCCAGAGCTCTTTAGGCCAAAGACGGCGTCCTCAAACACCCAAGCACGCTCAAACTTATGCCCGTGGCGCTCCTCCAGACGGCGCAGCGCCAGCTCGTACACATCCGGGAACTGTTTGGAGCGTCCCGCCTCACCCGTCGTGGTAACTAACTCCATGTAGGCATCGAGCCCGGCACCGGCGAGCGCGGACTGCACCAGCTCGGCCGGCGTGGACGTAGCAACGCACATAGCAATACCGGCCGCCTTCGCCTGCTCTAAAAATGTCAGGAGCCCCTCGCGCGGCGGCACCTTGGAATAGCCATCGATCAGGATCTCGCCCAGCTCGCGATACACCTCCTCGCCATTCGCACCAATGCCCCACGTGTCGTGGTAGGCCTGGCACTCGTCCTCGAGCGACAAATGCTCAAACTGGGCAAAATCGTCGACCGTCACGTCAACTCCGTGGCGGTGCAATAACTCGGGCTGGGCATACGCCCAAACGGGGGTGCTATTAACCAGTGTTCCGTCGCAATCGAAAATAAAAGCAACATTGGGAGCGGCGGTCTGGGACATAAACATACCTTTCGATGTCAAATGGTAAACAACCTGCTAAAAACGTTTTACCAAACGTCAGCCTAACAGTTTTGAAACCCTAATTGGTAAAACTGTCAAGAGTTTTACCACGGCAATTCTGCCAGTGGTATAAACATGGCGCTTACCGATTAAACGCGCCCGCAAATCCACTTTCGTCCATAAAACTAACGTACAGGTGTTATCGTAGTTTCTGCCGAAAGTTCCACCGAGCACGCGAGGTGGAACGAATCATAGAACTATCGCCGTCCCTTCGATTCGTGCAGCCTTGGACCTTTCGCATCTAGTCACCAAGGCAACACGCTGCCGCGTCATGATGGGATCAAACGTGAGCGATACAAAGCTAAAGCCAGCACCCAAAAAGCCTGCTACCCGTAAAGCCGCCCCGCATACACCGGAGCTCACCAAGGACGATGTCTATCTATTTGGCATCGGTACGTGGGAGCGCAGTTGGGAAAAGATGGGCGCGCACCCCGACACGCAGAACCGTACGCGCGGCTGGCGCTTTTGCGTTTGGGCGCCCGACGTAAAGAGCGTCCATGTCATTGGCGAATTTAACGACTGGGATGAGCAGGCCAACCCGCTGGTGCCCATGCATACGAGCGCTATTTGGGAAGGCTTTGTTCCTGGCGCCGAGCAGGGCCAGCTCTATAAGTACCTGATCGAGACCAACGAGGGCGAAAAGCTCTACAAGGCCGATCCGTACGCCTTTAAGGCCGAGTGCCCTCCGGGTACCGCCAGCGTGCTGTGGACCCTCGATGGCTATGAGTGGAACGACGCCGCGTGGCTCAAGCGCCGCGCCAGCCACAACCACATGTCGCAGCCCCTTAACATCTACGAGGTGCATATTGGCTCGTGGAAGCGCCACGGCGACGCGCCGCAGGGCGAGCCGGACGAGTACGGCAACTACCCCGGCCCCATGGATCCCTTCCCCGCGCAGCGCGGCGAGTTTTACACCTACGACGACCTGTCGGTCGAGCTCGTGGACTACGTGCGCGACATGGGGTACACGCATATCGAGGTCATGCCGCTTATGGAGCATCCCTTCGATGGCTCCTGGGGCTACCAGACGACCGGCTACTATGCCGCCACGTCGCGCTACGGCAACCCGCAGCAGCTTATGCACTTTATCGATGCGTGCCACGAGGCAGGCATCGGCGTGATCATGGACTGGGTGCCCGGCGGTTTTTGCGCCGACGCCCACGGCCTTGCCACCTTTAACGGCCACATGCTGTTTGAACACGAGATTCACCCCAACTGGGGCACGCACAAGTTTGACTTCGCCCGCGGCGAGGTCCGCTCCTTCCTGGTCTCCAACGTGCTGTACTGGCTCGAGAACTTCCACGTAGACGGCATTCGCATGGACGGCGTGTCCAGCATGCTGTACCTCAACTTTGGCATCGACGATCCGGGGCAAAAGAAGTTCAACAAGTACGGTACCGAGGAAGACCTGGACGCCAGCGCGTTTATCCGCCAGGTCAACTGCGCCGTGGAGGCGCACTATCCCGACGTGATGATGATGGCCGAGGAGTCCACCGCGTGGCCGCTCGTGACCTATCCGCCGCAGGACGGCGGCCTGGGCTTCCACTACAAGTGGGACATGGGCTGGATGAACGACACCCTGCACTACATGCAGACCGATTTTCCGTGGCGCCCCGGCAATCATGGCCTGCTCACGTTCTCCATCATGTACGCCTTTACCGAGAACTTTATCTGCCCGCTGAGCCACGACGAGGTCGTGCACGGCAAGTGCTCGCTCATCGGTCGCATGCCGGGCGACTGGTGGCGTCAGTTTGCCGGCCTGCGCACGCTGGCCTTCTACCAGATGACGCACCCCGGCGCCAAGCTCAACTTTATGGGCAACGAGATCGGCCAGTTTATTGAGTGGCGCTACTACGAGTCCATCCAGTGGTTCCTGACCGAGGAGTACGAGACCCACAAGCATCATCAGGCGTTTATCAAGGCGCTCAACCACCTGTACACCGCCGAGCCCGCCCTGTACGAGCGCGGCTACACCGACGACGGCTTTACCTGGATCGATGCGGACAACTCCAAGCAGTCCATCGTGAGCTTTGTGCGCCAGGGCGAGGACATCGACGACGATCTGGTGATCCTGATCAACTTTGATCCGGCGAGCTACGAGAGCTTCCGCGTGGGCGTGCCGCGCGAGGGTGACTGGGAGGTCATCTTTGACTCCGACCGTCCCGAGTTTGGCGGCAGCGGATACGCAGGTGAAGAGCCCTACACCTGCTCGAGCGAGCCCTATCCCTGGAACGGGCAGATGGACTCCATCGAGATCAAGGTGCCCGGCCTGGCTGGCGTGGTGCTTAAGCGCCGCGGTCCCAGCAGCTACAAGCCGCCGGTGGTCGAGGAGCCCAAGAAGGCGACGCGCAAGCGCACGTCCTCGGTGAAGCCCAAGGCCGCAGCTGCTAAGAAGGCTCCGGCTAAGGCGAAGGCTGCCAAGCCCGCTGCCAAGGCCAAGACCGCCGCAAAGCCCGCTGCTAAGGCTACCGCGACCAAGAAGCCGGCTGCAAAAAAGGCCGCTACCAAGGCCAAGTCTGCTTCTGTTAAGTCGTCTGCCAAGGATGCGTAACAAAGCCGTTACAGCTGTAATTACCCACCTCGCCGAGGCGTAGGATACAAGTCATAACCGTTCCGGGAGAAACATCCCCGGGGGAAAGGAACGTATGAATAAGATCTTCGACAACAAGCAGGAGTTTACCGAGCTCTATCGCGATGCCGTTATGAGCATCAGCGGCAAGAGCGTCGAGGCCGCCAGCGACCTCGACCGCTTTAACGCCCTGGCAAAGCTCGTGGCCGAGAAGGCACGCACCGTTGCCACCAAGAGTGACGCTCGCGCCACCGCCGAGGGCAAGAAGCGCGTGTACTACTTCTCGATCGAGTTTTTGATCGGCCGCCTGCTCGACAACTACCTGCTCAACTTTGGCGTACGCGACATGGTCGCCGAGGCGCTCGACGACATGGGCTTCGACCTGTCCGTCATCGAAAACCAGGAGCCCGATCCGGCTCTGGGCAACGGCGGTCTGGGCCGTCTTGCCGCATGCTTCCTGGATTCCATGGCAGCCGAGGGCATTGCCGGCTACGGCAACGGCATGCGCTACCGCTACGGCCTGTTTAAGCAGGAAATCGTTAACGGCAGCCAGGTCGAGGCTACCGACGAGTGGCTCACCCACGGGTATCCCTGGGAGGTCCGCCGTCAGGACAAGGCCGTGACCATCAAGTTTGGTGGCCACGTCGAAGGCTTTGAGGTGAACGGCCGCACGTTCTACCGCACGGTGGACACACAGGACATCCTGGCCGTCCCTTACGACATCCCCGTGGTGGGCTATGCCGGCGAGACCGTTAACAAGCTGCGCGTCTGGGCCGCCGAGCCGGTCGAGGAGCACTTTGACCTGGAGGCCTTCAACCGCGGCGACTATGCCCTGGCCGATGCCGAGCGCGCCGAGGCCGAGGCAATCAGCGCCATCCTCTACCCCAACGACGCCGGCGAGCACGGCCGTCTGCTGCGCCTGAAGCAGGAGTACCTGTTTGTTTCCGCCGGCATCTACAGCCTGCTCGACACCTTTGAGAAGGAGCACGGCAAAAACTGGGAGCTGCTGCCGCAGTTTGTGGCCATCCACACCAACGACACGCACCCCGCCATGTGCGGCCCCGAGCTCATGCGCATCCTCATCGACGAAAAGAAGCTCGAGTGGGACGACGCCTGGAACATCGTGACGCAGGTCGTAAGCTACACCAACCACACCATCCTGCCCGAGGCTCTGGAGAAGTGGCCCATCGGCACGTTCTCCAAGCTCCTCCCCCGCGTGTACCAGATCATCGACGAGATCAGCCGTCGTTGGCACGAGTCGTTCGACACCACGCAGGAGGGCTGGCAGGAGCGCCTTCGCCAGACCGCCATCCTGTGGGACGGCGAGATTCGCATGGCCAACCTGTCGGTGATCTGCAGCCACAGCGTCAACGGCGTGGCAAAGATCCACTCCGACATCATCAAGAACATCGTGCTCAAGGACTTCTATGCCCTGACGCCCGAGAAGTTCAACAACAAGACCAACGGCATCTCGCACCGTCGCTTCTTTGCCGAGGCCAACCCCACCTACGCCAAGCTCGTGACCGATGCCATTGGCGACGGCTGGCTCAAGGACGCCTTTGAGCTGGAAAAACTCAAGGAGTTCCAGAACGACACCGAGTTCCTGAAGGCCGTGGGTGCCTCCAAGCGCGCCAACAAGGAGCGCCTGGCTGCCTATGTTAAGGCCGAAACCGGTCTGGTCATTGACCCCAACACCGTCTTCGATGTTCAGGTAAAGCGCTTCCACGCCTACAAGCGCCAGCTCATGAACATCATGAAGGTGATGGACATCTACAACCGTCGCATCGCCGATCCCAACTTCCACGTGACGCCGACGACCTTCATCTTTAGCGGCAAGGCTGCCTCGAGCTACACCTTCGCCAAGGAGACCATCCGCCTCATTAACTCCGTGGCCGACGTCATCAACAACGATGCCCGCGTCAACGAGGTCATGAAGGTCTGCTTTATCCCCAACTTCCGCGTGAGCAACGCCCAGCTCATCTACCCCGCCGCCGAGATCTCGGAGCAGATCTCCACCGCCGGCAAGGAGGCCTCGGGCACGTCCAACATGAAGCTCATGATGAACGGCGCCATTACGCTGGGCACCCTCGACGGCGCCAACATCGAGATCGCCGACCTGGCCGGCCGCGAGAACGAGGCCATCTTTGGCCTGACCGCTCCCGAGGTCGAGCAGCTCTGGGCATCCAACAGCTACTTTGCGTGGGATACCCTCAACGGCGACCGCGAGCGTCTGGGCCGCGTGATGGACGAGCTCAAGGACAACACCTTTGCGGGCCTTTCGGGCAACTTCGAGAGCATCTACAACGAGCTCATGAACAACAACGACCCCGACCTGGTCATGGCCGATTTCCGCAGCTACGTCGACGCCTGGGAGGCGCTCACGAACAGCTACGGCGACCAGGAGACCTGGAACCGCAAGGCCCTGCTCAGCACCGCCTCGAGCGGCTGGTTCTCGAGCGACCGCACCATTCGCGAGTACCGCGACGAGATCTGGCACGCGTAAAGGCGCGCGAGCTCCCTTATGCCAGCACGGCATTACTCGACGGGCGCGACTGAGCGCTGCGCCCGTCGCTAATGGGTTTAAGAACATCGATGACAGAAGGAGAAATCGATGAGTAAGAAAGAATGCATCGCGATGCTCCTCGCAGGAGGACAGGGCAGCCGATTGGGGGCACTCACCCAAAAGATCGCTAAGCCGGCGGTTAGCTTTGGTGGCAAGTTCCGCATTATCGACTTTTCGCTGTCCAACTGCTCCAACTCGGGCATCGACACGGTGGGCGTTCTGACGCAGTATCGCCCCTACCTGCTGCATGCCTACGTGGGCTCCGGCGAGGCTTGGGATCTGGACAGCCGCGACGGCGGCGTTTCGATCCTGCCGCCGTACGAGACGCAGACCGGTGGCGCCTGGTATGCGGGCACGGCCGACGCCATTACGCAGAACCTCGACTACATCAAGGCCAACGACCCCAAGTACGTCCTGATTCTTTCGGGCGACCATCTGTATCGCATGGACTACCGCAAGATGCTCAAGACGCACATTGAGAACAACGCCGACCTCACCGTAAGCGTTATGCCCGTGCCGTGGGAGGAGGCCAGCCGCTTTGGCATCCTGACCACCGACCCCGAGGACGGCCGCATCACCAAGTTTACCGAGAAGCCCGAGAAGCCCGATTCGAACCTTGCGTCCATGGGCATCTACATCTTCTCGGCTGACGTGTTGATCGAGGCACTCGAGGCGGACGCCCTGGACCAGCGCTCGAGCCACGACTTTGGCAAGGACATCATCCCCAAGCTGCTCGGCGAGGGCAAGCGCCTGTACAGCTACGAGTTCCACGGCTTTTGGAAGGACGTCGGCACCATCGCCAGCTTCCACGAGACCTCGATGGACCTGCTGGGCAACAACCCCGAGTTCGATCTGTTTGACAAGAACTTCCCCATCATGTCCAACATCACCACGCGTCCGCCGCACTACATTGGCCCGGACGGCCGCCTGGACGACTGCCTGGTCTCCAACGGCTGCAAGATCTACGGCACCGCTCGCCACTCGATCCTTTCGACCGATGTCATCATCGAGGAGCGCGCCGTGGTCGAGGACTCCGTGCTGCTGCCGGGTGCGCACGTTAAGAGCGGCGCGCACATCTGCCGCGCTATTTTGGGCGAGAACTCCACGGTCGAAGAGGGCGTGAAGCTCGGCTCTGTCGATACCACCAAGGATACGGCCGTCGTTGGAAATGACGTCGTTATCGGGAAGGGGGAATGATCCGATGATCAATCGCAAGGCCATCGGTTATATCACCGCTAACTACTCTTCGACCTACGGAAGCGTGCTGCTCAAGGACCGCCCCATCGCGTCCGTCCCGTTTTTGGGCCGCTACCGCCTGATCGACTTCCCGCTGTCCAACATGATGAATGCCGGCATTAAGACCGTCGGCGTCGTCATGCCGGGCAACTATCGCTCGCTGATCGACCACGTGGGCTCGGGCAAGGACTGGGGCCTGGACCGCAAGAAGGGCGGCCTGTTCATGGTGCCCGGCAACGCGTACGGCACCACCAAGGGCGGCATGCGCTTCTTGCTGCGCGACATCATCTCCAACAAGACGCTGTTCCAGCGCTCGGGCAAGCCCTATGTTGTGATGATGGGCACCAACATCATCTTTAACATGGACCTCAACACCATCATCGAGGCGCACGAGAACTCCGGCGCCCAGATGACCGTGGTGTACTGCAAGGCCACGCGCAACGTCGATGACGAGACCAAGCTGCAGATCAACGAGAACGGCCGTCTGACGGGCGTGAGCGCCGGCGTCGTGTACGGCGACAACGCCTCTATGGACTGCTGCATCGTCAACCGCGAGACGCTGCTCGAGATCATCGACCACTACCAGGCCGCCGACTATCTGGACCTGCTCGAGGCACTCCAGGGCGACTTTGGCAACATCGACGTGTGCAGCTACGAGTACAAGGGCGAGGTCGTGGGCGTGTTTAGCGAGAAGTCGCTGTATCGCCGCAGCATGGACCTGCTCGACCAGACCGTGGCCGACCAGCTCTTTGACCCCGAGCGCCCGATCCTGACCAAGGCTCACGACGTACCGCCTTCGCGCTATGCGACCGGCAGCCACGCGTGCAACTCGATCATCTCGGCCGGCTGCATCATCAAGGGCACCGTGCGCAACTCGATCCTGTCGCGCGGCGTCGTGGTCGAGGAGGGCGCCTCGGTGACCAACTCGATCATCAACCAGAGCTGCATCATCAAGAGCGGCGCCCGCGTTGAGAACGCCATCCTGGACAAGAACAACGTGGTTCCCACCAACACCGAGCTTCGCGGCACGCCCGAGAACATCCTGGTGCTGGGCAAGGCCCCGTTAACTCCCGATACCACCATCGTGCATTAACGTAGGCATCGCAACATCGCTCGTAACATGTAGAATAGCCGCCCGGTTCGTGCCAGGCGGCTATTCTCGAATTGCAACAGGGAGACAATATGGCAGATTCCAGCAAAAAGATGCAGATCGTGTTTGCCTCGGCCGAGTGCGCACCGTTTGTAAAGACCGGTGGCCTGGGCGACGTGGCGGGCTCGCTGCCTGCGGCGCTTGTGCGCGCCGGCGCCGAGGTCATCGTGATGGTGCCCAAGTACGCCACCATCAAGGACGAGTACAAGACCCAGATGGAGCACTTCTCCGACTTTTACGTGAGCCTGGGCTGGCGCAACGAGTACTGCGGGCTCGAGAAGCTCGAGCGCGACGGCGTCACGTATATGTTCATCGACAACGAGCGCTACTTTGCGCGCGACTATCCGTACGGCTTCTTTGACGACGGCGAGCGCTTTGCGTTCTTCTCCAAGGCCATCACCGAGAGCCTGCAGCACCTGCCGGCCGGCTTTGAGTGCGACATCCTGCACTGCAACGACTGGCAGACGGCACTGGCTCCCGTGTTCTTGCGCGAGTTCTACCAGGGCCTGCCGCTGTACGACCGCGTCAAGACCGTGTTCTCGATCCACAACGTGGCGTTCCAGGGCCAGTTTAGCGACACCGTGATGGAGGACATCCTGGGCGTGGCGCATATTCCGGCGGCCGCCTCGCAGCTGCGTTGCGACGCCTGCAGCATCAACTACATGCTGGGCGCGCTGCGCTATGCCGATGCCATCACCACGGTGAGCCCCACCTATGCCAACGAGATCCAGACGCCCGAGTTTGGCGAGGGCCTGGACGGTGTGCTGCGCGAGCGCTCCTATGCGCTGCAGGGCATTTTGAACGGCATTGACGTGGCGGGCTTTGACCCGGCGACCGACAAGCGCATTGCCGCCAACTACACCGTAGAGGACCGTTCCGGCAAGGCTGTGTGTAAGGCCAAGCTGCAGGAAGAGCTGGGGCTCGAGGTTCGCGACGACCGTCCGCTCATGGTAATGGTCACCCGCCTGACGCGCCAGAAGGGCATGGACCTAGTCATGTACGCGCTCGACCGCATTTTGGCCGGCGGCGTGCAGGTAGCGGTGCTGGGCACCGGCGACCGCGACTACGAGGACGGCCTGCGCTACTTCCAGGACAAGTACCCCGGCACCATGGCCGCACGCATCGAGTTCGATCCTGCGCTGTCGCAGCGTATGTATGCCGCTGCCGATATGTTCCTGATGCCTTCGAAGTTTGAGCCCTGTGGCCTGTCGCAGATCATCGCCATGCGCTACGGCACCCTGCCGATTGTTCGCGAGACCGGTGGTCTGAAGGACACGGTGATCCCGTATAACGAGTTTACCGGCGAGGGCACGGGCTTCTCGTTTAGCAACTTTAACGGCGACGAGATGGGCGACGCTGTGTTCCGCGCGGCACGCCTGTTCTGGGACAACCGCGATGCCTGGAACCAGCTGGTCACGCAGGCCATGAGCCAGGACTTTAGCTGGACGCGCTCGGCCGACAAGTATCTGGACCTGTACTTCTTTATGCATCCGGAGATTGAGAGGCCGGCGGCTGTGGAGGCTGCGGCCGAGGAGCCCAAGGCTGAGGAGAAGCCGGTTACTGCCGAGGCCGAGCCTGCGGCGACCGTTAAGGAGCCCGCTGTTGAGGAGCCCAAGGCCGAGGAGAAGACGGCTGTCGAGGCCGAGGTAAAGCCCGCAGCGAAGCCTGCCGCCAAGAAGACGACGGCCCGCAAGGCAACGGCTAAGAAGGCTACGGCCACGAAGGCCGCTGCGAGCAAGACCACCGCTGCCAAGACAACTACCGCCAAGGCAACGACCACGCGCAAGCGCACGACCGCCGCTGCCAAGAAGGTCGCCGAGGCCGAGGTCGCTCCCGAGGTAAAGGCCGAGACCGCCACCGCCGAGGCTAAGCCTGCGGCAAAGGCTCCGGCCAAGACCGCTGCCAAGAAGACGGCCGCGACCACCAAGAAGGCAACGGCAGCCAAGAAGACCACGGCAACGAAGTCGACGACTACGAAGGCCGCCACGACCAAGTCAGCCGCAAAGCCGGCATCCAAGGTCGAGGAGACACCTGCAGAGTCCAAGGCGGAGGCAACCGTCGAGGCCAAGCCTGCTGCCAAGACCACCACGCGAAAGCGCACGACGACGGCCAAGAAGACCACGGCAAAGGTCACAACTCCCAAGGCAGAGACTAAGCCCGAGCCCGCCAAGGAGACCCCGGTCTCCCCCGCCGCTCCGGCAAAGGAAAAGGCTCCGACCAAGAAGACCTCCGTCCGCAAGGCAACGGCCACCCGCAAGCGCCGCTAGTCCGGATGATTAAAACTTAATCCTCAACGCAAAAGAGGGCACCTGGTGAGGGTGCCCTCTTCTTGATTGAACTTCTGTATTAAAAAGAGGGCCGGTTTACTACGACAAAATGGCTCCGGCCGACCACGGCGAGTAATCTACGAAATTGACAACGCTTCTACCTGCGGTTTTAATATCAAGAAAATGACCGTGGTTGGGATCATTCAATTCGTCGTAGTAAACCGGAGTACTTTTGTTTGGCTAAAAATAGTATCAGTCTAGGCTTTTTCGAATATCGCGATAATTTGGATGGTAAAACGATTTTCTAGGACAACCGTTCGCCGATGGTAAACGGATGCTGTTTATACAGCCTGTGTACAACAGATATACTTACATCCTGTGCGTAAAGCCCATGGCCAGCAGGCCATGATTCTATTGAACTGGACCGTACTATGAGATTGATACACAACAGCCGTCTGCCGCAGTTTCGCACTCCGTTTGGCGCTGTGACCACAGGAACTACCCTTTCGCTCTCCGTGATTCTGGAGGACGCCGATCCCGCGCAGGCCACGCTTACGCTGCGCACCTGGGTCGATGAGATCGGTGAGTCTCGGTATCCCATGACGCACGAGGGCGACGGCATATTTAGCGTAGAGCTCAAGTGCACCGAGCCCTGTCTTATCTGGTACAGCTTTATCTGCAATATCGAGGGCCAGCCCGAGGTTCGCCTGGGCGCACCACAGGGCCGCACCGGTGGCGAAGGCGTAACCTACGACTACGCTGAGGTGCCGTCATTCCAGGTCACCGTCTACAAACACCGTGAGAACCGTCCCACCTGGTACGAGCGCGGTATGGTCTACCAGATCTTCCCCGATCGCTATGCCCGCGACGAGCACTGGCGCGAGCGCACGCTGGCCGAGGTCGAAAAACCGCGTAAGGGCATTCAGCGCCGCATGGTCGAGGACTGGAACGAGCCGCCTGTGTACGAGCGCGCCGAGGACGGCTCCATCAAGACCTGGGACTTTTACGGCGGATCGCTCAAGGGTATCCAGGAAGATCTGCCTCGCATCGCCGAGCTGGGCTTTACAGCCATCTACCTCAACCCCATTTTTGAAGCCGCGAGCAACCACCGCTACGACACCGCCGATTACACCAAGATCGATCCGATTCTGGGCACCGAGCAGGACTTTACCGAGCTGTGCGAGGCGGCCGAGAAGCTGGGCATTTCCATCATTCTGGACGGTGTGTTCAACCACACGGGCGACGATTCGATCTACTTCAACCGCTACGGCAACTACCCCGGCGTGGGCGCATGGCAGAGCGAGGATTCGCCGTGGCGCGATGCGTTTTATTTCCACGAGGACGGCTCGTACGACTGCTGGTGGGGCGTGGGCAATATGCCCGCCATCAATGAGAGCTCCGAGCTGGTACGCGAGCGGCTCCTGGGCAAGGACGGCGTCATTCGTAAATGGCTGCGTGCCGGCGCTCACGGCTGGCGTCTGGATGTGGCCGACGAGCTTTCGGACGATTTCCTGACCGAGATCAAAAAGGCTGTGCTCGCCGAGAAGCCCGACGCGCTGTTGCTCGGCGAGGTCTGGGAAGACGCCTCCAACAAGATCAGCTACGGCCATCTGCGTCGCTATCTGCAAGGCTCCGAGCTGGACTCTGCTATGGATTATCCCTTCCGCGACATGGTCATTGGCTTTTTGATGGGCTACAAAAACGCCTACCAAGCTGCCGAGGATATCGAGACCCTGCGCGAGAACTACCCGCGCGAGGCATTATCCTGCGCGCTCAATCTGCTGTCGAGCCATGACCGCCCGCGCATTATCTCGGTGCTCGGCGGTGGCCCCGACGAGTCGCAGCTGCCCGAGAGTGAGCGCAGCAAATGGCGCCTGGACGAGAACTCCATGGGCCTGGCCAAGAGCCGCTTTTGGCTGGCGACGCTCATGCAGATGACGTTCCCGGGCGTTCCCTCAATCTATTACGGTGACGAGTACGGCTTGGAGGGTCTCACCGATCCGGGCAATCGCCGCACCATGCCGACCAAGGAAAACCTGCACGACTTCGATACGTTCGCGATCGTCAAGAATGCCTCGGCCGTGCGCCGCGCGCTGCCGTTTATGATCGATGGCGAAATCAAGGCCTTCGCGCTCAATGACGAGGTACTCGCTTATACGCGCACCGGTAAAGACGGCGAGTCCGCGACCGTCATCATCAACCGCAGCCTGCGCAATTCGCATCGCGTGACGATTCCGGCGCTCGACGAATGTGCTAGTGACGTGATCAGCGGTCACGAGTGCGAGATCCACAACGGTACGGTCACGCTCGATCTGTATCCGCTGGGCTCGTCGATCATCTATCACCATGCCGAGCAGCGCCTGCAGGAGCCGCTCGATCACGGTGCGGGTGTTGTGTGCCATATCACATCGGTGCCGACCGACGACGGCAAGCCCGGTACGATCGGCGCGCCCACGCGTCGCTTTATCGACCATCTGGCCGCCATGGGCATGCGCTACTGGCAGGTTCTCCCCGTCAACCCCACGGACTTCTTCCGCTCCCCTTACGCCGGTCCTTCGGCCTTTGCAGGCAATATCGACCTGCTACCCGAGAGCCACGAGGAGCTGGCAGCCGACTTTGAGACCTGGAAGGCCCGCGGCGGCGAGGATGCCGATCCGCTGTTCACCGCGTTTAAACATCGCAATGCCGATTGGCTCGAGAAGTACTGCGTCTACATGGCCGTTAAGAAGTACTTTGAGGGCGAGTCGCGCCACGATTGGCCGGCAGATGTCGCGCGCTACAACGAGCATCTGATTGACGACAAGCGTTTCAACGACGAGGCCGAGCTGCAAGCGTACATGCAGTACCGCTTTGACCTGGCCTGGTGCGAGCTCATGAACTATGCGCACAAGAAGGGTATCGAGGTTATCGGCGACATTCCAATGTATGTTTCGGACGATTCGGCCGATGCATGGAGCGAGCCCGAGAACTTCTGGCTGTCCGATACCGGCAAGGCGATTGAGATTTCTGGCGCGCCGCCCGACAATTTTGCGCCCGAGGGCCAGGTGTGGGGCAACCCCACCTTCCGTTGGGATCACATGAAGGAGAACGGCTACCGCTGGTGGATGGACCGTCTGCGTCGCGCGTTCTCGCTCTACGACCGCGTGCGCCTGGACCACTTCCTGGGATTCCACAGCTACTTTAGCATTCCCGCCGGAAAGGCCTGTGCCGACGGTCGCTGGTTGGCGGGCCCGGGTAAGGACCTGTTCCAGACCGCCTATGACGAGCTGGGTCCGCTCAACTTTATCGCCGAGGACCTGGGCTACTTGACGCCCGGCGTTCGCGCCATGGCTTCGACCTGCGGCTTCCCTGGTATGGACGTGCTGGAGTTTAGCGATTACGACGTCCGCTGCGGCGTACATCCCACGCCGGGCAAGATTTTGTACACCTCGACGCACGATACGTCGACGCTCGCCGGTTGGTGCACGCGCTCCTTTGCGGGCGGCGACGAGCCGAGCGGTGTTGAGGTGGCAGCCAAGCTGATGAGCGACGCGCTGGCAAGCGACGCTCCCCTGGTGATGATGCCGCTGCAGGATATCCTGGGGCTAGGCGACGATGCGCGCATGAACGTGCCGGGTGTCGCCACGGGCAACTGGACCTGGCAGGCCGATGAGGCCGACGTTGCGGCCGCCGAGGGCAAAACCGCACAGCTCTTGCGCAACACCCATAGATTCTGGGGCGAAGCGTGATAAAACCCCCGATATAGGGTACAGTTACAGCTGTTTGAATTTATGCGGGCAGAGCGATCTGCCCGCTTTGTGCTGAAAAGGAAGTATTATGGCACGCTACGATTACAAGTGCTCGAGCTGCGGCAACGTGTTTGAGGTTGAGCATCCCATGTCCGAGACCCCCGAGGTCGTGTGCCCGAGCTGCGGCGCTCCGGCATCCAAGACGTTCTCGGCCAGCGGCATCAAGTTTGAGGGCAGCGGCTTCTACAACACCGACCAGCGAAGCGGTGGTTCCAGCACCAACGCCACCAGCGGCTGCTGCGCCAACTGCCCGCACAGCCACTAGAAACCAAGCAGCCCCGCGACCGACACCGATCACGGGGCTGATTCTTTAGCTACCCAGGTTTCCTTATGAGTTGCGGTGAAATAAGGACTGTTTGGTGGGTAGAAGCCGCTATTCAATCCCTATTTCACCGCAACTTAGTATTTACTTGCGGACTAGCCTGGCGCAGAAGTGGCCGTCGTAGGAGTCGGCGTTTACCGGCACGCTTTGGAAGAGGCCTCGATCGTTCTGGCGAACGGAGACGAGCTTCTTGGCCTGCGCGAAATCGGGCATTTGAAGAATCTGCGCCTCGGAGAGCGGTGCGACGCTAAAGTAGGCGCCCTCGGGAGAAGCGAGGAACGCATCCACCACCTGCGTGTTCTCCTCGTCGAAGACCGAGCACGTGGCATAGATGAGCTCGCCATCCTCGGCAACGCGTGCAGCGGCTTCTTTGAGCATCGTCAGCTGCAGTTTGGGCAGCTCAACCGTCACATCCTTTTCGGTCAGGCGCCACGGAATCTCGGGATGACGGCGCATGGTACCAGTGCCAGAGCACGGCGCATCGATAAACACTGTGTCGAACAGGGCGGGCTCGCCAAGCATCGCGTCAAAGGACGTAAGCACCTCATTGAGCTCGCAGGCATCGCCCGACACCGTACGCACACCCGTAATACCCGCCTTATGCAGGCGCGCGAGATTCTGATCGCACTTACGATCGTGCAGATCGAGCGCGGTATGCTGACGCTCGTACCCGGCACGTTTGGCCTGGCACATCATCACATAGGTCTTGGTGCCGCGACCGGCGCCAATCTCCAGGCAACGCCCGGGACGTGTCGCCGCAGTAGCGATAAGCTGAGCGTTGAGGTCCGAGGCAACGGCAGCGGCGCGTTCAAACACGCCGGACGCAACCGTAACCTGAGCATCGACCGGAGCATGGCAGCCCGGGAACACGGGTGCCACAAGCTGGGAGATATACGGATCCGCCTTGGTCGCAAACGCATTCTCAAGCAGAGCCAGCGGCGCGGGGGCCAGATTGCCGGCAAAGTTGAGCGCGCCCTCGGGCGTATCGAACGAGGCCATAATACGAGCGCACAGCCAGCGAGGAAGACCCATCAAACGAGAAAGGCGAACAAGGCGGCGCTCGGACTCATCCACGTCGGATGCCGTTGCAAAGTCATCAACGTTGTCCGCAACCTTGTGCAGCACCGCGTTAGCCAGGCCCGCGGCAGACTTAGCACCGCTGCGCACCAGCTCAACACCCTGGCTCACGGCAACGCGGCCCGGCGTATGCAAGTAGAGCATCTCGAAGGCCGAGATGCGAAGCGCCATGCGAACACGCGGCGCAACCTTTTTAGGTTTATCGAGAAACTGATCGAGCAACTCATCCAAAATGCCCTGCGTGGCGACAACACCGAGCGCCAAACGAGCGGCAAAAGCGGAATCGCGCTGGTCAATGGCCTTGGCGGAAGCACGGGAAGACAACACGTCGCGTGCGTACATGCCGCGGCGATCGGCCTCCATCAACACATCGAGCGCAAGCTTGCGCGCGGGAGACAACTTGCTCATGACAGTACACCCCACGTAAGGTCGGCACCCTGCAGGCCGGCAGCCCAGGCAGAAGCAGCCATGGCACGCTTGCCATCGGGCTTAACCTCGAGCAGTTCAACCGCGCCATCGGAAAGGCCCAGGTAAACACGCTTGCTCTTGACGGCAACAGCGCCCTCGCCAAGCGAGACATCGGCCGGCGCAGCATCGAGCACGCGAACCGACTTACCGGCAATCACGCAACGGGCAGGCG
This sequence comes from uncultured Collinsella sp., assembly GCA_902475785.1. Taxonomy (GTDB): domain Bacteria; phylum Actinomycetota; class Coriobacteriia; order Coriobacteriales; family Coriobacteriaceae; genus Collinsella. Next base: position 18,689 of record CABSAN010000020.1, on the reverse strand, counting down.
CGGTATCGGACGAAGCAAACACATGACGCACGCAATCGAGCGCCGCCATCTTCGGATCCAGACGCATCTCCTGCTTGGAAATCTTGGCAGCATGCGTAACGAGGGACTCATCCTGCTCGGTCCAAACAGCCGAGCCATCGGCAAGCGAGGGAAGCGTATCGGCAAGCAACTTACCGCCAAGCTCACCAAGCTCCATCGTAAGCGCCTCGGCATGCTTACCGGCAACCGACGTAGACGCCTGGGCGCAATATGCGCCCGTATCCACGCCATGCCCAATGCGCATAATGGAAACGCCAGCAACCTCGTCACCAGCAAGAATGGCACGCTGAATAGGAGCAGCGCCACGCCAACGAGGCAGCAGCGAAGCATGAACATTCACAATACCAAGCGGCGCCATATGCAGCACCTCATCAGGCAAAATGCAGCCATAAGCTGCCACACAGAAAATGTCAGCCTGGGCAGCCTGGAGCGCCTCAACAACCTCAGGCGTCATACGATTGGCCTCAACAACGGGCAACCCCAGCTCAAGCGCCTTGGCCTTAACAGGAGACGGCTCAAGCTTCTTGCCGCGCCCACGAACAGCATCGGGACGAGTAATGACAAGCGCAATCTCATTGCCAGCCTCAACAAGCGAAGTCAGCGAAGGCACTGCAAAATCGGGCGTACCCATAAACACAATACGCATAAAGAACGTCTCCCCTCAACCAAAGCCGAGACGGCTACAAACAACAGCGGAAAGCCAAGTACCAAGCCCATCCGCAATAACAATTCAACAAGAACAAATATACCCAAAAACAAAGAAAGAGCCGCATAAAAGCAGCTCTTCCAACAAAGCAATTATCAGCGAAGACGCCCCTCCCTGGCCCAACGGCACCCGGGCGAACCGAGCCAGAACAACGCAGTCCCCGGTGCTGAGCGCCCACATATCGTCCCGCGCGCAGTTTCGCAGCAAAGCGAGAATGTTTGAGCACGGGATGATATGTGGGCGCTCAGCACCGGGGACGGTGGGACCTACTCCGTCTCGCCCGGTCGAGCGCCGCGGGCCAGGGCGTCCTGGTACTCCTTGACGGCCTTGATGCGCTGCATGGGCTTAAGGCGCTCGAACATGGTGTTGCCGTGCAGATGATCGATCTCGTGCTGCAGACACACGCAGAACAGATCGCCTGTGGCCTCATAGCGGATCAAGTTGGCATCCAGGTCATACGCCTCGACGACAACGTGATCGGGACGTTCGATCTCGCAGCTAATGCCGGGAATGGACAGGCAGCCCTCGCTAAACGGCACCAGATGGTCGCTCTGCTCAACAATGACAGGGTTGATGAGCACGTACGGGTCGTAGTCGTTCGTGTCGCTGTAATCGCAGTCGATGGTGACGAGCTGAATGAGCTCACCGATCTGCGGGGCGGCCAGGCCGCAACCACCGTTGTCGAACATCATCTTCTTCATCTTCTCGGCAAGCGCCACGATCGCCGGGGTAATCTCCTCGATGACGGCGCACTCCTGGCGCAGACGAGGGTCGGGCGACAGTACGATTCCGTTGGCTTCCATGGCCATCCTTTCGGGTTGTTACATCAAATCGTAGGCGTCGACGTCAACGCTCACGCTCACGCCGCGCACGGAGCCCACCTCTTTGAGGCAGGCGTCGATATCATCAGAGACATGGTACCCTACCGGCGACTTTACAAGCAGATGGAAGCGGTAACGGTCCTTGGCTCTCTCGATTACACACGAAGCCGGACCAAGCACCTGGGGCACGGCGCTCCCCGCCCGGAAAAAGTCGGGCGCGGCGGCATGCCAGCGACGCTTGAGGAGCTTCGCGATGCGACCGATGTAGTCCCGCGCGTCATCCGCGTTCGTCGACCATACCAAGATGTTGGCCAGGCGCACGAACGGCGGATACAGGGCTTCGCGGCGCTGGTCCAGGTCGTAGTCGGTAAAAATCGAACGGTCGTGCTCGGCGACGGCGCGAATGACCGGGTCCTCGGGCAGGTAGGTTTGGATGATAACCTCGCCGGGACGATCGCCGCGGCCGGCGCGACCCGCAACCTGCTCCAGCAGATCGTAGGCGCGCTCCCCTGCTCTAAAATCGGGCAGCTTGAGGGCAAAGTCGGCATTGACCACGCCCACGAGCGTGACCTCGGGAAAGTCGAGGCCCTTGGCGATCATCTGTGTGCCCAGCAGCACCGCGCAATCGGCGGCATCGAACTGCTCGAGCAGCTTTTTGTGCGCGTCCTTGCCACGCGTGGAATCGGCGTCCATGCGAATGATGGCGACGTCGTCGGGCAGCATCTGGTGCAGTGCGTCCTCAATCTGCTGCGTACCCAGGCCCATTTTTGCCAGGTAGCGGCTGCCGCACTTGGGACAGCGACTCGTGGGCGCCGGATAGGGCTGCACGCGCCAGGACGATCCGCAGGTGTGGCACTGCAGCGTGTGCGTGCGCTCGTGGTACGTGAGCGCGGTGGAGCAGTGGTTGCAGGTGGGCACGCAGCCGCACTCGCGGCACATCAGGAACGGCGCAAAGCCGCGACGGTTGTGCAGCAACACGGCCTTTTCGCGACGCTCGACCACTCGCTCCAGGCCTTCCATCAGCGGTTTAGAGAACATGGAGCGGCTGCCGTGTGCGAACTCACGGCGCAGATCGGCAATGCGGACCGTGGGCAGCACGGCGTGTCCAGGGCGCTCGGGCATCTCGACACGCGTCCAGGTGGCACCGTTGTACGCGCCGCGGCGGCAACGGTCGAGGGCCTCGGCCGAGGGCGTGGCGGAGCCCAACACGAGCGGGCAGCGATAGCGGCGCGCCATCTCGGCAGCCACCTCGCGCGCATGGTAGCGCGGGCTGGAACCCTGTTTGTAGCTGGTCTCATGTTCCTCGTCGATGATGATGAGGCCCAAATCACTAAGCGGGCAAAAGAGCGCCGAGCGGGCGCCAACGACCACGCGGGCCGCACCGCTGGCGACCATATCCCACTGGTCCAGACGCTCGCCGGCCGAAAGGCGCGAGTGGAAGACCGCAACCGTCTCACCGAAGCGCGAGCGGAAGCGGCCGACAGTCTGGGCCGTCAGCGAGATCTCGGGCACAAGCACGCAGGCCGAACGGCCGGCCGCCAGCACGCGCTCAATCGCCGAGAGGTAGACCTCGGTTTTGCCGGAACCGGTGACGCCATCGACGAGCACGACATCACCGTGGGCGTCAAGGCGGGCGCGCTCGATCTGCGCGAGCGCCTGCTGCTGGCCGTTGGTGAGTGCCAGCGGGGCCTTGCCGCTCGCCGAGGACAGCGTGGTCTGTTCGCTGCACCCACGCCAGGCGCGGCGCTCTTCCACCACCACGACGCCGCGCTTTTCGAGCGCCTTAATGGTCGCCGACATACTGTTGTAGAGCAGGTTGAGGTCGCGCGTCGTGACCGGGCCGCATTGGAGTGCCCCGATGAGCTGACGCTGACGGACCGCGGACTTGGGCGGCGTGTAGTCGAAACCCTCGGGCGTGAGCATGACCCAGCGGTTTTGGATGGGTTTGACGGCGGGGCGCTCAACGGCCCACACGCCATCGTCGCCCTTGACCACGCGCGGGCTTCCACCCGGGGGCAAGAACAGGCGCAGGCACTCGGAAAGCGTTGCGACGTACTCGCGGCTCATCCAACCCGCAATGCGGGCAGCCTCGGCGGTAAAGAGCGGCCTGCTGAGGATAGCCTCGATAGGCTTGATGCGCGCGGGGTCGAGGGCGTTGTTGCCCCGCAGGTCGTCCAGCTCAGGCGCAATGTCGACGATATAGCCCGCGGCGGCACGGTTACCAAAGTGGACCAGGACCGTGGATCCGATCTGCGCCTCGTTGGCAAGGGGTTGAGGAATGCCGTAAGCATACGGCTCGGACAGCGCACGGGTGGGAATATCGAGGACCACGCTCGCGTAAGCGGCGATGGGCTCAGGCGCGGGCTTAGGCTGAGCCGAGGCAGCGGCAGGCACGGGCTTCACCAGAGCCTCCTCAGGTTCCGGCGAACCAAACAGCGAAAGTTGCTCGGCCATGGCCCCAGCACCTCCTATCCCATTCGTCTTTAGAAACAAGAGCCCCGCTCGGGTGAACGGGGCTCGGATACAAGCGTTTACGCAGCTGCTACAGCGCCATCGTGCGGGCGCGGTCGATGCGCGCCAGGCAGTCGTCGCGGCCGACGAGCGCCATGGTCTCGCCCAGCGGGGGGCTCACCATGTTGCCGCAGACGGCGACGCGCACGGCCTGGAACACCACGCGCTTCTTGAGGTCCATCTGCTCGGGCAGCGGCTCAAGCGCGGCGTCGATGTTTGCAGCCGTCCACTCGTCCACGCCCTCGAGCGCGGCCTTGGCGGCATCCAGAATGGCGCCCATGCCTTCCTTGGCCAGGCCCTTGTTGACAGACTTCTCGTCATACTCGAGCGTCTCGGCCGTAGCAAAGATGGGGGCGGCGACGGTCACGGCGTCGGCCGGCATCTTGGTGCGCGGCTTGACGATGGCGGCAAGCGCATCGATCCAATCCTCGCCGTACTCGACATTACCCTCGATGAGACCCGCCTCGTGCAGCTCGGGGACCATGATCTCGTCGGCAAACTGAGCATCGGACATGCCGTTGATGTATTCGGCATTGACCCAGTCGAGCTTCTTGGGATCGAAGGTCGCCGGGTTCTTGGAGATGCGGTCGAGCGAGAACTTGCTGGCCAGGACATCGCGCGGGATGATCGTGGTCTCTCCGTCGAGCGACCAGCCGAGCAGCGCCAGATAGTTGACGAAGGCATCGGACAGGTAACCGGCGTCGCGGTACTCCTCCACCGAGGTGGCGCCGTGGCGCTTGGAGAGCTTCTTGCCATCGGCGCCCAGAATCATGGAGATGTGGGCGAACGTGGGCACGGGCGCGCCGAGGGCCTCGTAAACCATGACCTGGCGCGGGGTGTTGGACAGATGGTCGTCGCCGCGGATGACGTGGGTGATCTTCATCATGGCGTCGTCGACGACGGTCGCGAAGTTATATGTGGGCGTGCCGTCGGAGCGGAAGATGACGAAGTCGTCGAGCTCCTTGGCGTCGAAGGTCACCTCGCCGTGGACGGCGTCGTGGATGACGACGTCGCCGCGGTCCTCGGGCACCTTGATGCGCAGGACGTAGGGCTCGCCGGCCTCGATGCGGCGGCGTGCCTCCTCGGGATCAAGATCGCGGCAGCGGCGCTGATAGCCCTGGAAGGGGTCCTTGCGCTCCTGGGCGGCCTTGCGATCGGCGTCGAGCTGCTCCTTGGTGCAGAAGCAGGGATAGGCCTTGCCATCGTCCCAGAGCTTCTGGGCGGCCTGCTTGTACAGGTCCAGACGCTCGGTCTGTGCGTAGGGGCCAAAGTCGCCGCCCACCTCGGGACCCTCGTCCCAGTCCAAGCCCAGCCAACGCATGGCGCGCAGAATGATCTGCGTGTTCTCGTCGGTGGAACGGGTGGGGTCGGTGTCGTCGATGCGCAGGATGAACGTGCCGCCGTTTGCGCGGGCAAAAGCCCAGTTATAGATAGCGGTGCGGGCGCCGCCGATGTGCAGCTTGCCCGTGGGTGAGGGTGCAAAGCGGACGCGAACGTCTGATGCCATGGATATCTCCTCGATTGCAGGATGGATGTCTAACCGCATCAGTATAAAGCAACAAAGCAACCTCCGCACAAAGGGCACCGACCCACTCATTGGGGACAGACTTAAATGACCAGTCATTGGGGACGCGCTTAAACGACTGGTCGTTGGGGACGCTCTTCGGAGCTGGCTAAAGAGTGTCCCAAGTGCCGCCTAAGGCTGGTCATTTAAGTCTGTCCCCAATGAGTAGGTGCGGAAAGGGTGTGAATGTTGGATTTAAGCGATATGATGTGCCCTTGCATATAGAGCTCGGCGGAATGGTAACGGTCGCCGGGACACGTTTTTGAAAGGACAATCATGTCAGAACAACTTCGTTCCATCCCACCCCAGCACGGGTCCTTTGTGTTTACGTCGGAGTCGGTGACCGAAGGCCATCCCGATAAGATCGCTGACCAGATCAGCGACGCCGTCCTCGACGCAATCCTCGCTAAAGAAATAGAGCTGCAGGAGCAGGGCTACATTGCGCCCAACGGCGTGCCCGCCAACGTTGAGAACGTCCGCTGCGCCTGCGAGACCCTCGTGACCACCGGCACCGTCATCGTTGCCGGCGAGATCCGCACCCAGGCCTACGTCGACGTGCAGGAGATTGCCCGTGGCGTTATCCGCCGGATTGGCTACAACCGCGCAAAGTTCGGTTTTGACTGTGATACCTGCGGCGTTATGAGCCTCATCCACGAGCAGTCACCCGATATCGCCCAGGGCGTCGACGAGTCCTTCGAGACCCAGACCGGCGTCACCACCGACCCGATCGACCTGATCGGCGCCGGCGACCAGGGCATGATGTTTGGCTATGCCTCCAACGAGACCAAGACCCTCATGCCCATGCCGCACTACCTGGCGAGCCGCCTGGCCGAGCGCCTGGCCGCCGTGCGTCACGACGGCACCCTGCCCTACCTGCGCCCCGACGGCAAAACCCAGGTCACGGTGCGCTACGAGGACGGCAAGCCCGTCGAGGTCACGACCATCGTCATCTCCACGCAACACGCCGCCGAGATCGAGGACATGGGCAAGATCAAGGACGACCTCATCGAGCACGTCATCGCCCCCGTCATGGCTGCCGAGAACATGCCGTGGGACAACGCCGACATCTATGTGAACCCCACCGGTCGCTTTGTCGTGGGCGGCCCCATGGGCGACACGGGCCTCACCGGCCGTAAGATTATCGTCGACACCTACGGCGGTTACGGCCGTCACGGCGGCGGCGCCTTTAGCGGCAAGGACTGCACCAAGGTCGACCGCTCCGCCGCATACGCCGCGCGCTGGGTCGCCAAGAACGTGGTGGCCGCCGGCCTGGCCGACCGCTGCGAGGTCGAGCTGGCCTACGCCATCGGCGTGTCCAAGCCGCTGTCGATTATGGTCGATACCTTCGGTACGGCGCATGTTGCCGAGGACAAGATCGTCGAGGCCGTCGAGAAGACCTTCGACCTGCGCCCGGGCGCGATCATCCGCGACCTGGACCTGCGTCGACCGATCTACGAGAAAACGGCAGCCTACGGTCACTTCGGCCGCGAAGACGCCGACTTCACCTGGGAGAAGACCGATCGAGTCGAAGAACTCAAAGCAGCCTGCGGCCTGTAAGCTAACGAGAAAAGCCACAGCCAAATAACAACGCACCAAAAGAAGTACCGGCCCCAACCGGTACTTCTTTTTTATTTGAACAGTGGTGAAGATGAGCCGACCTGGGACATGGAATAGGTCACAGGCCGATAAATTTTGCAGCAGAGCGACTCCAACCATGTATCCTAAGTTCCGAGGGCTTTAGTATTTGGTCGATCGCGAGTTCCGCACGAGCCGGAGGCCACTTAATGTGGCCTCCGTGCGAGCAGGACTGTCCGAGCAGGCGACCAAATACTAAAGCCCTCGGAACGGCGAGACAGAGTATGCCCCGCCCCTCGGGACGACGAGACAAGGCAAAGGAGCAGCCATGGCAGGCAAGCCGCAAACACTAGCTACGACCTCGGCATTCGAGATCTTGGGGCCCGTCATGGTCGGCCCCAGCTCATCGCACACCGCCGGCGCCCTGCGGTGCGCACAGGTGGCCGCCAGCCTGCTCGAGGGCCGCATCACCAAGGTCACCTTTGGCCTGTGGAACTCCTTCGCCCACACCTACCGCGGCCACGGCACCGACCGCGCGCTCGTTGCGGGCATCTTGGGCCTCGACACCGACGACGAGAATATCAAACAGGCTTTCGACCTCGCACGCGAGCAGGGCCTCGATTATCACTTTGACATCAAGGGCGACGACGCTTCCATCCACCCCAACACCGTCGATATCGAGATGGTCGACGACACGGGCGCCACGGCGCAGGTCCGCGGCGAGAGTCTGGGCGGCGGCAAGATGCGCATCAGCCGCATCAACGGCGTCGGCGTCGACATCTCGGGCATGTACTCCACGCTCTTCGTAGCGCACCAGGACGTCCCCGGCGTACTCGCCGCGCTCACGAACCTGCTCGCTTACGCACACGTGAATATCGCGTTTTGCCGTACCTACCGCACCGAGGTGGGCGGCCAGGCCTACTCCGTCTTTGAGACCGACGGCACACCCGACGACACCGTCATCCCCATGGTGCGCAAACTCGACAACGTCGGCTACGCCACCTTTATTGAGCTCCCCGGCTCGGCATCATCGCTCTCCCCCGGCGTCTCGGCCAAGGAAATCTTCGATGACGGCGAACAGCTGCTCGACGCCTGCAAGGAGCTGGGACTCGGCATCGGCGCCGTCATGGCCATGCGCGAGGCGCGCCTCACCGGCGAGGAGCACGCCGTCGCCGCCATGCGCCGCGTGCTCGACGTCATGCGCGAGGAGACCACGGCCCCCATCGCCAATCCCCAACGCTCGCTCGGCGGGCTCATCGGCGGCGAGGCGAAGCTCGTCGATGCCACCGGCCGCAACGATTTGAGCGCAAGCCTGATGGGCGCCGTCCAGACCGAGGCCGTGGCCCGCGCCATGGCCGTGCTCGAGCGCTCCGCCACCATGGGTGTGATCGTTGCCGCCCCCACGGCAGGCTCCGCGGGCGTCGTGCCCGGCTGCGTGCTGGCCCTGGCCGACCACCTGCAGCTCAATGACGAGCAGGTCATGGACGCCCTCTACTGTGCCGCCGCCATCGGCCTCAACCTCACCACGAGCGCCTGCGTCGCCGGCGCCGAGGGCGGCTGCCAGGCCGAGGTGGGAAGCGCCGCCGCCATGGCTGCCGCCGCGCTGGTGCAGATGCTCGGCGGCACCCCCGAGCAGGCACTCGACGCCAGCTCCATCGCGCTGAGCAATCTGCTGGGACTCGTTTGCGACCCCGTGGGCGGACTGGTCGAGGTGCCGTGCCAAAACCGCAATGCCATCGGCGTGGCCGCGGCCTTCAGCTCGGCCCAGCTCGCGCTCGCCGGCATCAAGAGCCTGGTGCCGTTTGACCAGATGGCGCATGTGATGCTGTCGGTGGGCCATGCCCTGCCGGCAACCCTGCGCGAGACGGCCAAGGGTGGCATCGCTCAAGCCCCGGCCGCGCTTTCTGCCTGCGCCAAATGCGGCATATGCGGATAGGCAGACTTCTCCAAACTGATACTGTTTCCGAACCACAAACAACAGGCTAATCGCTATAATGCAAGCCCAGTTAAAACACGATGAGCCGCAAGGCGAAACTCGAAGGAAATATAAACGATGTCGCAAATCGACCGCAGCAACATGATTCCCGATCCGCAACAGCCCAGTAGGCATACCGGCGGCGTCCAATCGCCGCGCCCCATCGCTCCGACTCACAGCCAACAACACGGTCCGGCCAATGCCTCTCAGCGCTCGAATCAGCGTCAATATCAGCAGCATCAGCAATATCAGCAGCATCAGCAATATCAGCAGCGTCCCGCACAAGGCGCCGCCCCCAAGCAGGGCCCTTCGCACGCTCGCGCGGCAAACAATCGTGGCCCCGCGGAAAAGCGCACCAACAAAAGCAGCAAGTCGGGCGGCAAGACGGCCCTCTTTGTCGTCCTCGGCCTCGTCGCGATCGTCTACATCGTAGGCGTCGTGGCGTTCTCGCAGGTCGCTTACCCCAACACCACCATCGCCGGCGTCGACATCTCGCTCTCTAACGCATCTTCGGCAGCCACCAAGGTCAACTCGGCATGGAAGCACTACAAGCTCACCGTGTCGGGCGATGACTTTAGCTGGACCTACCAGCCCGAGTCCGACGAGCCCATCGTCGATGGCGAGGAAGCCGCCCACGAGATTATCAGCAAAAACGAGCCGCTGCTGTGGCCATCGCGCCTCATCGCGTCGCTCGGCGGCAAAACCGTTAGCGCCACCAAGAGCGGCTCGGTCGACTTGGACCAGGATGTCGACCTGTCCATGCTCTCCGATGCCTTTGACCAAAAGCAGTTTGAGGAGGACCTGGGCAGCGCCATCGACGAGTTCAACGAGGGCCGCTCGGGCACCTTCGAGGCCACCAGTTCCTATGACGAAAAGGCCGGCAAGTTCACCGTTGAGAAGGCCCGTTCCAACGAGAAGATCAACCGCGAGCATGTCATCAAATATGCCGAGATCGAGCTCGCGTCGCTCGCCGAGAACGTCGATATCACCAAGATCGGCAACGACGCCTACGAACCGCTCAACGGCACCCTCACCAACGACCAGATTCAGGCTGCATGCGATGCCGCCAACAACTTCCTGGGCGTCAACGTGACCCTTAAGCTCAACGGCAATGATGCCGGCAAGGTGGACGGCAGCTCGGTGCTGCAGTGGATCAGCTTTGCCGATCCGGCCAACCCCACGCTCGATACGTCGCAGATCGGCAGCTGGGCCGCCGAGCTCGCCAACGGCTTTAACACCGTGGGCTCCACCCGCTGGTGGACACGCGCCGACGGTAAGGAGTGCGCGGTCGAGGGCGGCGACTTTGGCTGGTCCATCGACAGCGACACGCTCGCCAAGCAGGTCGAGGATGCTATCAATAACAAGCAGACCGGCGATATCGAGATTTCGTACTCCAAGAAGGCCGACACGTTTACCGCCAAGGGCGAGCCCGATTGGAAGGCCTATATCGACGTCGACCTGTCCGAGCAGCACGCGCGCTACTACGACGAGAACGGCAATATCGTGTGGGAGGCCAACTTTATTTCCGGCAAACCGGGCGAAGACGCCACCCCCGAGGGCGTCTGGCAGATCAACAGCAATGACGGCGCAAGCAAGCTCATCGGTGCCAAAGACCCAGAGACCGGAAAGCCCAAATACGAGAGCCCGGTCAGCTACTGGATGCCGTTCGAGGGCAATATGGTCGGCTTCCACGACGCTACCTGGCAAAACGATTCGAGTTTCGACAATGCCGAGTCCTATAAGTGGTGCGGAAGCCACGGCTGCATCAACCTGCGCCTGGCCGATGCCAAGGCGCTCCACGACTGCATCAGCGTCGGCCTGTGCGTGGTCGTGCACTCGTAAGGAATCACGCCTTCGCACAACGGGGAACTGACGCTCCAATCTAACAGTTCCGAAAGATACTGCCATAATGCGCCCGCCTCTCGCGACGGGCGCATATACTTATCGAGGAACTTTCTATAAAGGAGACGCCATGCCGAATGTCCCCACCATCACCCCGGGACCGAATGATTCCGAGCGAGCGCCCGAGGGTGCCACCGAAACGCTTCCCCTCTTAACAAACGTGTACGCCACACAGCAAAACGGCAGCACAAGCGATACAACCGAGATTTCTGACGAAGAGGCCTACGCCAAGCTCAAGGCGAAGCGTGCCGAGCGTCGGCGCAAAAAGCTCATCCAACGCGGCATTGCAGCCGGCGTCGTGGCCGCCATTGTGCTCATCGCCGTTGTCGTGACCTTCGTCATCAACGCGCGGCCCGCAGGTACTAACGGGCCGGTGACCGACATGGTCACCGAGGGCACATTTACGACCACCGTCGAGGCTAAAGGCCAGCTCAAGCCCATCTCGGCTTCGGTGGTCTCCCCCTCTGTCGACGGAACGGTGGCATCGATCAACGTGCAAGCCGGCCAGTCCGTCAACGAGGGCGACGTGCTCATGACCATTAAAAACGACGAGCTCGATCGCAACGTTGCCGAGGCGCAGCGCGCGGTGACAGCGGCACAGGAAGACCTCGTCAACGCACAAAAAGCGGTAGCGGCCGCCCAAGCCGCTCCGGCGCCTGAAGCAGATACGGCAGGCGCGAATGGTGCCAGCGGCGCCGCCGACACGAGTGCCGTCTCGAGCGCCCAGCGCAACCTAGCCTCGGCCCAGGCGACCCTGGACCAGGCCAACGCCAAAGCCGCCGAGCGCACCGTGACCGCGCCCAGCTCGGGCAGCATCGTCGAGCTCAACGCCAAGGTCGGCGCCACGGTGACGGGCGGCATGATTATGGGCGAAGGCGATACGAGCGGCGGCAAGCAGTGCATGCAGATCGCCGACCTCTCCAAGATGAAGGTCACCGTTCAGGTGGGTGAAAAGGATATCGCCAAGATCGCCGTGGGCCAGAGCGCCAACGTTACCTATCCGGCCTTTCCCGATATCGTGAGCCAGGGAACGGTCACGACAATCGCTTCGGTGGCAAACTCCGACGCCGCCAACGGTGGCGGCGGCAGTGTTACCTTTAACGTCGACATTTTGATTGAAGCGCCCGACGCGCGCCTCAAACCGGGCATGACCGCCGAGGTCTCGGTGGTGACCGAACAGCTCGACGATGTGGTGATGGTGCCGACCATGGCGCTCATGACCGAGGATGGCGAGCACTATTACGTCAACGTGGCAACCGACGGTGAAGGCAAACAAACCCGACGCGTAAAGGTGACCGTTGTGACGCAAAACGATAACGATGCCGTGGTCGGCAAAACGCAGGTCAAGCGCGATGACCAGGGCAACGAGATCAACCCCAACGTGCCGGTTACCAAGCTGCGCGACGGCGACACCCTTATCGTGGACACCGGCGCAGGCATGACGGCCGACGGCGTCGACTCTGGCAGCATGTCTGCCGATGAGGGCATGTAATGCGTCCCGTCATCGACATCCGCAACGTGCATCGCATTTTCGAGAGCGAGGCCGGCTGCGCCCATATCCTGCACAACGTGAGCCTGGCCGTGAATCCCGGCGAGTTCGTGGCCATTACCGGCCCATCGGGCTCAGGCAAGTCAACGCTCATGAACATCCTGGGCTGCCTGGATAAGCCGACGGCAGGCGATTATTACCTGCAGGGCCTCAACGTGGCGGAGCTCGACGATGACGAGCTCACCGAAGTCCGCGCCCTGAGCATCGGCTTTGTCTTTCAGAGCTTTAACCTGCTGCCGCGCCTATCGGTCATCGAAAACGTCATGCTGCCGCTGTCGTACACCAACGTGCCGCGGGCTCAGCGTGAGATGCGCGCCGTCCATGCGCTGCAAGCCGTCACACTGCCGGTCGACCACTGGGACCACCGCATCTCCGAGCTCTCGGGCGGACAGATGCAGAGGGTTGCCATCGCGCGCGCCCTCGTCAACGACCCGCCCATCATCCTGGCAGACGAGCCGACGGGAAACCTGGACTCCGCCACCGGAGCGCTCGTGATGGAGACCTTCCACAAACTCCAGAAACGCGGCAAGACCATCGTGCTCATCACGCATGATCCCGGCATTGCCGCCGAGGCCGACCGTGCCGTAACCATTCGCGACGGCCGGATCCACGACGGCGCGTACATTGCGCACGCGCCGCAGACCCTGCGCGGCGCCATTGATGGCCTGCCCATGATTTCTGCACACGTCATTCCGACGAAAGGAGTGAAGGCATGAGCACGCGCGACCTTATCCAAGAAGCCCTTCACTCCCTCGAGGCCAACAAGGGACGCAGCCTACTCACCATCCTGGGCATTGTTATCGGCATCGCCTCCGTCATTGCCATGACCTCGCTAATCGGCGGTATCCAAAACAGCCTGGTCAACAGCCTGGGCCTCAACGCCGCACGTATGGTGCAAATCTATTCGTCGCAAGAACTCACCGAGTCGGACGTCGAGAAGCTTCGCAAGATGGTGCCGCAGATTGAGCAGATCGGCATCGTGGACAGCGCCTATACCGAGTACAAGGCCGGTGACAAAAGCTATACCGTCATGGCGCAGGGCGTCGATAGCGACATGCTCGACGCGGTGGGCGCCAGCAAGCTCGTCGCGGGGCGCACCTACACCCAGGCCGAGTCCCAATCTGGCGCACGCGTGGCGCTCATCAGCCGTGGCGGCGCGGATCAGCTGTACGGCAACGAACAGGACGCGGTGGGCAAGACCATTAAGGTCTCCAACGGCGAGGTGCAGATTGTCGGTGTTATCGACAGCGGCAGCGACTCCATGGGCTCACTCACGCTATACATGCCGCGCGAGACCATCTCGGGCCTCTTTGGCGACGAAAACCCCTCGTTTCCCAGCGTAACGGCGCTCGCCACCGAGGGTACAGACGTGGATGAGCTGTGCAAGACGATCGAATCCAAGGTGCGCGCAATGAAGGGCATCGCGGAGGATGATGAGTACGACAGTGTATCGGCAACCTCCATGAAAAGCGCCATCGACGCCCTCAATTCCTTTATGGGCGCGTTCTCACTCATCATGGGCGCTGTCGCCAGCATTTCGCTGCTCGTGGGCGGTATCGGCATCATGAATATGATGCTCACCAATGTGACCGAGCGTATTCGCGAGATCGGTATTCGTCGAGCCTTGGGTGCCAGCCGTCGCGATATCACCGCGCAGTTCTTGGCCGAGTCCTCGGCGCTGTGCGTCACCGGCGGCCTGTTGGGTGTTTTGATTGGCTATCTGCTTGCCTGGGGTCTGGCGATGTTCGCCGCGGGTTCCGGCGTGCTTGGCGAGCTCGGTGCCAGCGGTACCATTACGCCGAGTTTTTCGATTGCCACGGTGCTGCTGGCCTTTGCGGTCTCCGTCGGCATCGGCGTCATCTTCGGCTTCTACCCCGCCCGCCGCGCCGCAAAGCTCGACCCCGTCGAGTGCCTCCGCTACCAGTAAGCCAACACCAGATAAGTTGCGGTGAAATAGAGACTGTTTATGCTGCAAAAAGGCCATATCTGACCCTATTTCACCGCAACTTAGATAGCGTCAGGTATAACGCTTCACCCCAAATCAAATTGATTCGTTGAATAGACACATTGCAAATCTTTATACTTCGTTTAATCCACAAGTGGGTATTATCACACACAAAGCACACGTGAAAGGATATACCCATGTCGCTTACACAGTCAGCAGAGCGTGCAGCGCTTAACAAGCTCATCGATTATCTCGACGACAACCCGCAAGAAAACATCGACAAAATCATGGACCTCGTGAACAAACTGGTCCCCAATCGCGTATTTCCCGTACAGCGCGAGGCGTTTACCAACGTCATCAAGAGTCGCGGCAATTGGTATGACCTGATCATGCGCATCTTCGACCTCAATCCCAAAATGCGCACCAAGTTGCTCAAGGCGCTTATAATCGACGGCAACCTGCTGGCTTGGCCCCAACAGGAAAAGAACCGCGAGAAATACCAGTGCAATATTCCGTGGGCAATCCTGCTCGACCCCACAAGTGCCTGCAACCTGCATTGCACGGGCTGCTGGGCCGCCGAGTATGGCTATAAGCAGAATCTGTCCTTCGATGACATCGACTCTATCGTCACGCAGGGCAAAGAGCTCGGCACGCACATCTACATCTATACCGGCGGCGAGCCGCTCGTCCGCAAGCACGACCTGATCAGAATTTGCGAAAAACATCAGGACTGCGTGTTTCTCTGCTTCACCAATTCCACGCTCATCGACGAGGCGTTCTGTGACGACATGATCCGCGTTGCAAACTTTGTCCCTGCCATCAGCGCCGAGGGCAACGAGCACACCACCAACGCCCGCCGTGGCGAGGGTACGTACGAAAAAATCGAACACGCCATGAAACTTTTGCGTGAGCGAAAACTGCCGTTTGGAATCTCGACGTGCTGGACCAGCGCCAACGCCGATACCGTCGCCACCGAGGAAAACATGGACTGGATGATTCGCGAGGGCGCGCTCTTCTGCTGGTATTTCTACTTTATGCCGGTCGGCCGCAATGCCACCAACGAGCTTATGCCCACGCCTGAGCAGCGCGAACACATGTATCATTTTGTTCGCGAGATGCGAGAGAAAAAGCCTCTCTTTACCCTCGATTTCCAAAATGACGGTGAGTTCGTGGGCGGCTGTATCGCCGGCGGGCGACGCTATCTACATATCAACGCGGCGGGAGACGTGGAGCCGTGCGTTTTCATTCACTACTCCAATGCCAATATCCACGACGTAAGCCTGCTCGACGCACTTCGCTCTCCCCTCTTTATGAAGTATTACGAAGGCCAGCCTTTTAACGACAACTACCTCAAACCTTGCCCCATGCTCGAGAACCCCGATGTGCTGCCCAAAATGGTCGCAGAGGCAGGCGCCATGAGCACCGACTTGGTAGAGAAGGAGTCTCCCGAACAACTGCGTGAGAAGACCCGTGCCGCCGCCAAAGCTTGGTCATCCGTGGCAGAGCGCATTTGGAACGACCCCAAAGATCCGCTCTACACCAAGCGCCATGACGATATGACACAGGGCATGGCCGATAGCGATATGCACAAGTTTGAAAAGCAGGGCCGCAAGCTTAAATCAAACTGCTAGTACACCATCATCGATAGAATACAAACGCGCGGGCGCCTCAAGGCATTTTGGGGCGCCCGCGCCATATATGACATATATCCCCTAAGTTGCGGCGAAATAGTGTCTGATTATGCCTTCTACCAGCAAAAACAGACACTATTTCACCGCAACTCATTAAGGGGCTGATGGAGGCAGTTACCAACAGAAGGTCAGTTACCACCAGAAGGTCTATTCCAAGCGAGACTCCAGGCTCGACAGGCCGTTGAGAGTCAGGTCGTTGGCGACCGCCGAGACACGCTCAATGGGAACCGAGCCGTCGGCCAAAGCCCACGCACGATAGATGCCGATAATACCAGACAGCAAAAACGCCAGGTAGTAATCGAACATCTCGTCCTTTAGGCCCTCGGGCAGCAGATTGCGCTCGGCGATCTCGTGCTCGAGCGGCACGCGCAAACGCGTCATAAAATCGTCGAGCGGGATGTTTTCAATCAGTTGGCGATTGAGCACGAGGTTATTGCAAAGCGCCTCGTTGATGGTCTTAAAAAACGTTGCCGCCGCTCCGAGGGCACGCTCGTTCGTGTCGCCGTCCATGGAGGCAAGCGTTTTCTCGACCGAGTCGGCAATCATCTCCACCACATCAACGGCGATGGCATCGAGCAGACCGTCAACCGTACCGAAGTGTACGTAAAAGGTCTTGCGGTCGACATTTGCCTCACGCGCGATGGCACTCACCGTAATGTCGGCAAGCGGCTTATCCATCAACAGGCGCTCAAACGCAGAAAGGATGGCATTGCGGCTGCGAACGATGCGGCGGTCGAGGCGCGGTTTGCTGGTGGCCATGGATGAGTCCCTTCTGAATGCGAGCATTCATCAACAGATGAGAGTTAATCTACGTAAGAGGATTATCCCCCATCCGGCACAAAAATGCCCGGCAACATGAAGAACGCACGACCAACTATTACGCCTTAGGGTGTTTCTTTTTGTTCAAAGCAGCCGGGGACACACGAATGCCGTCGCCCGTCTGGCGCACATAGGCCTTATGCGCCGATTTGGCGGCCCCAGAAGCCTTCTGAGCATGCTGATTGGGATCCACGGTAACAGCATGCACAGGATGGGGCTTTGCAGGCTTAGAGGACGTCTGAGGCGTTCGTCCAAGCTTGCGCATCACGCGATCCCAGCGTGCATGGATACTCTCGTTGTGAGCACTCTTAAGACCCAGCAGGGGCGCGGCCAAAATAGTCGGCGCAATAAACGTAATGAGGCGCCACAGCAGGTAACCGGCGGTCGACGCCGATCCAAAGAAATGACCCAGGAACAGCGCGAAGCCGCCCTCGGCGCCGCCGGTGCCACCGGGCAGGGGAACAGCAGAGCTCAGGAGCTGAACAAAGGCGCTCGCGGCCATGACCGAGAAAAAGTCGACTTCGTGGTGGCCAAAGGCAAGCATCAAGAAATACGGCACGAGGTAGAAAAACGCGAGCTGCAACATGGTGATGACCACCGTGAGCAGCATGGACGAAAAATGGCCGGCCGAAAGCTTGAACTTCTCGGAGAACGAGTAGATTTCGCCGTCGACAAACGTACGCCAGCCCTCGATCTTGGTGGCCGAGACGCCCATTCGCTCGAGCCAATTGATGATGCAATGCGCGACGCGCGTGACGGTCTTGGGCATGAGCGCGACGGCAAAGATGCCGAGCAGAATGCAGCAGTGACCGCCAAAGCTAAAGACGCACAGCAGCGTCATGTCGCCATAGCGCTCGGCGAAAAACGGCATGCGGGCAAGCAGCAGAATGGCGCCCCAGGCAACGAGGCCAAACTGATACACGATAAAGCGCGTGAACTGCGTGGCACCGGCCTCGCCCACGTTTTGGCCCGCCTTGGTCAGGCGGTAGATCTGGGCAGGCGTGGAGCCCATCATCATGGGCGTCAGGTTGCCAAAGAAGATACCGCTCGCCTCGACCGAGATCAGGTCGCGAATGCCGACGGGCGAATTGGGATCGAGCCAAACGGCGATCGCATAGGCAACGATGCCAAAGAACAGGTACAGGAACATGCAAAAGCATGCAGCAACGAGCCACGGCGCCTGGACGCTCGACATGGCGGCCCAGAACTGACCCATCTGACCGGTCACGACCAGATAGACGATATAGCCAACCAGCACGACACCAATAAAAATGGCACCGCGACGTGCACTCTTGTTGTCATCGCCACCCGAGGCCTCAACCTCGACCTGGGGCTTAGATGTATGCTGAGAGGACTCCTTCATGAGGCTCCTTCTGACCGTCCAAATATCTTGCATATTGTACCCGCAAGGGCCACAAGCAGAACGAAAAGCTATGGGCCAAATGGGAATTGCAGATGGGTTGCTCGGAAATAAAAAACCCGGACTTCCGTGGGAAGTCCGGGTCTCAGATTCATGGTAGCCCGTACCAGATTCGAACTGGTGATCTCCGCCTTGAGAGGGCGGCGTCCTAAACCGCTAGACGAACGGGCCA
>CABSAN010000019.1 GCA_902475785.1 uncultured Collinsella sp. | reverse complement strand
AGAAGCCGGTTGTCGGGATCATCATGGGCTCCAAGTCCGATCTGGGCGTTATGGAGGGCTGCACCGCCGAGCTCGAGGCACTGGGCGTGCCCTATGAGCTCGTGATTGCAAGTGCGCACCGCACGCCGGCGAAGGTCCATGAGTGGGCCTCGACTGCTGCCGACCGCGGCATCAAGGTGATTATCGCTGCTGCCGGCAAGGCTGCTCACCTGGGCGGTGTCGTGGCTGCGTTTACGCCGCTGCCGGTCATCGGCGTGCCTATGAAGACGAGCGATCTGGGTGGTATGGACTCGCTGCTGTCGATGGTGCAGATGCCTTCGGGCGTGCCCGTTGCCTGTGTGGCCATCAACGGTGCCAAGAATGCTGCCATTTACGCCACGCAGATTTTGGGCGCATGCGACCCCGAGTACCGCAAGGTTATCGAGAAGATGAAGCAGGAGATGGCTGACGCCTAAGCGCTCTGCCAGTCCATTTGCAGCATAAGGAGAGCCATGTCCGACTATCAGGGAAAGCGTTTTTCGGCTTCTCAGATTCCCGATCCAGCCAAGTCGGGAGCAGCCCGCGCGCCGCAGCAGGGTCGGACATCCTCTCCTCAGCAGCCGCGCACTCCGCGCCCCGTGACGCCGGCGAAGCATCGCCGTCAGGATACACCTGCTGCTTATCGTCCTTCGTCATACAGTACGGCCAAGAAGTCACCTCGCTCTTCGGCGCATACTGCGCCATCGAGCTATACCGAGCCGCCGCGCAAAAAGCGCCGCTCCGTCATTCCCATTCTGCTCATCATCATCGGCATTGGCCTGATCGTTGCTGCGGCCGCCATCTTTATCAACGCGCAGATTGGCTACAAGCAGGCGAGCGAGTCGTATCAAAAAATCGAAAATCAATATGTGAGCGACAAGGACGCCAGTGGCGTGCCAATTGTCGACTTCAATGCGCTGGCCCAGACAAATCCCGAGGTTGTTGGTTGGATTTACGCGCCCGGCACCAACATCAACTACCCCGTGGTGCAGACCAATAACAACTCCAAGTACCTCAACACGCTGTTTGACGGTACGGCCAATGCCTCGGGTGCCATCTTTTTGGATAGCGACGATACCGCGCCCGGCATGGTGGATCAGCAGACCACGATCTACGGCCACCACATGAACGACGGTTCGATGTTCAACGTGATTTCGAACACGACCGATCAGGCGACGTTCGACAGCATGGAATACGTGTACTACATCACGCGCGATGCGACGTATAAGTTGCGCCCGCTGGAGACCAAGGTGGTCGAGGACACGTATGCCAAGGCGCGCACGCCCAACTTTGAGGGCGATGACGGACTGAAGAATTACCTGTCCGAGATGCTCGACGGCGCCTCGGCCGTGGCGAGTGATGCCACCGATCGTGCCGCTTCGGCAACCAAGGTCGTAACGCTTGTGACCTGTCGTTCGCTGTCATTTAGCAATACGCGCGCCGTCATGGTGCTCACGCCGGTCGAGGAATAGATTATCCAGGGGTAGCTAAAAGAGCCCCGCCCCAAATTAGCTACTCGCTGACGGTAAGGGAGAAATGATGCTCGAAAATGGCAAATCGATGCCTTCGGTTGACGCTTGGCTGCGCGAGGCTAAGGCCGATGTTTTGGCGGCTGGCTGCGGCATGTACCTGACACACAACGGCGTGGTGCGTGCGACGCCCAAGGCCGAGGTGCGCGGAGTCGAGACCGATGGCGTGGCGCCAGGCCACAAGGTGGGCGGTATGGTGTTCGGCTTCGATGCACAGAAGGTGCAGGCTGCTATCGAGGCCACGCGCGCGATGCCGGGTATCGGCTATGTGCGCGTGTGGTTGGCAAGCGGCGAGCTTACCGTGGGCGACGACATCATGCTCGTGCTCATCGGCGGGGACATTCGCCCGCATGTGGTCGATGCGCTGCAGGCGCTCGTTGGCACCATCAAGAATGAATGCGTGAGTGAAGTCGAGCGCGAGGCGTAGAGGCTTGCGTCGATAGAAGACTCGTTTATAAAAATGCCCGCCGGTACGTGTGATACCGGCGGGCATTTTGCGTTTTGGGCGCGGTGGGCGCTACACGCGCGTCGCATCCTTGGGGCTCATGGTCATGCTCTGGAAGCGGTTCTCCATGTATTCGTTATCGAAGTACGTGCCGTAGAACTGCGCGACGGGAATATCCGGCTCCGTGCCGTTGACGCGCTGATACCAATAATCGAGCGACTGCAGCGTCATAACGCCGTCGACCAGCATAATGATGGTGAAGATGACGGTAGCGGAGTAGCGGCTCTTCCATGGAATCATGTTGATGAGCTTGAGCAGCCTCGGCAGCAGCAGCTTGATCCAGATGAGGCCGCCCAGACCCCACAGGCAGGCGAAGCCCGTGCAGGTACGTCCGCCGGTAAGGACGGCGAGTGGGTCGGGCATGCCAAAGAGCTTCATGTGCGAGTAGCTCCACGAGACCACGCCGAACGAGGTCTGCATAAACCAGCCCACGAACACCTCAAAGCTTGCGCCGAGCAGCGCGCTCACCAAAAAGATAATGACGGGGTTCTTTTTGTAGAAGCGGTTGAGCACCATGGTCATGAGTACGGCGCCAAATCCGTAGATGGGGCTGAAGGGGCCAAACAGCATGCCGGCGCGGTTCTGGTAGACGCCCGGGTCATCGACCGTCATATGCCAGATGTCCTCGGCGATCAGACCGAGTATGCAACAGACAAAGAACACCCAGAACAGGTTGAAATAGTTAAGCTTGATGTAGCCTTCGCCGGTTTCATCGCGCCCGAGCATGCCCTCGGCGGCGGCGTCGCGGTCGAGCATTTCCTGCAGGCGGCGCTGCAGTTCGCGCTCCTGACGAAGCGTGGGGTCGACGGTAGCCGAAAGCGCGATGAGGATACCGAGCTGAATAGCGGGACGTAGCAAGAACGGCCCGATACCCTGGAGCATCACGTCGACCAAAAGCTCGACGACGGTGAATGCAATAAGGATGTAGGACAGGCGGGCGGCGTTGCGGCGCTGGTTTTTGATAAGGTCCAGGCCAAAGATGATCAGGATGACGGCACTTGCCGCAGAGAGCATGATGCCGGCGACGATGAGTCCAACGGCGACCAGCATATTGTCGCCGAGTTTTTCGGCGGCGTTGCCGTTAATGAGCGCGGTGATGACCTGCCACATAAAGGTGCCGACCGATGGGAGCGTGCCCACGCCGGAAAGGATGCACAGGACGGCGTACACCTTAATGACGAGGGGGATCTTCTTGACCTCCGTGGCGCTGGGGACACGGGGATCGAGTTCATTTCGATCCATACATAACCTTTCTCGCTTTGTTGCAGGTTATAAGGATACGCTGCCGACCTGCCAAAAGACAGGACAAACGACCCAATTGCAGCAATGTAAGCCCTAACGGCGGACGAGACGCGTCGCGACGGAAGCATGCGGGATCGTCGACCCCGAGGAGGTTGCCCAATAAAATGTTTGGCTGCAAAACGGATTATAAGCTCGGTGGGCTTTTAAAAAGCGCTGCTCATGCGCGGGAGTGCTTGTCTTGCCGTGCGTATAATAGGGCAGGTAACGCCAAATAACGAGGCTCTGAGGGGATGCCATGTCTCAAGAAACCATCCGCGCGGCCGAGCGTGCCGCGGGACAGGTGAAGACCATATCGACGTATGATCCGGACTCCGACCAGCTGCATGAGGAATGCGGCATTTTTGGTGTGTGGGCACCCGATCGCGATGTGGCTCGACTGACGTACTTTGGCCTGCGTGCGCTGCAGCACCGTGGCCAGGAATCGGCGGGAATCGCCGTGGGTGACGGCGGTACGGTTATGGTCCGCAAGGATCTGGGCCTGCTCGACCGCGTGTTCTCCAATGCCGACTTGTCGACGCTCTCCGGTCAGCTGGCCGTGGGTCATGTGCGCTACGGCACCGCCGGCGCCAAGAGCTGGGAAGCCTCTCAGCCGCACCTCTCTACCATCAATAGCGTCATTATCGCGCTCGCGCACAACGGCACCCTCGTCAACACCGACGAGCTGCGCCGCCAGCTGATCGAGCTGGGCGTGCCGTTCCTCTCCAACTCGGATTCCGAGGTCGCGACCAAACTCATCGGCTACTTTACTCAGCGTACAGGCCATCTGCGCGAGGGCATTCGCAAGACCATGGAGCTCGTGCGCGGCGGCTACGCCATGACGCTCATCAACGAGCAGGCGCTCTACGCATTCCGCGATCCGCACGGCATTCGCCCGCTCGTGCTGGGCAAGCTGGTGGATGAGGGCCTGGACCAGGCCGATGCCGCATCCGTTTCGCAGCTGCCGTCGCAGGACGGCGCCGCGACGGTCGACGCCACTACCCATGTCACGCGCGCCGGCGGCTGGGTCGTCGCCTCCGAGACCTGCGCGCTCGACATTGTGGGTGCCGAGTACGTCCGCGACGTCCGTCCCGGTGAGATTTTGCGCATCAGCGCCGAGGGTCTGGTATCCGAGCAGGGCGTGCCTGCAGCCGAAGAGCCTGCCAACTGCATCTTTGAGCAGGTCTACTTTGCTCGCCCCGATTCCATCATGAACGGCAAGAGCGTCTACGCCTGCCGTTATGACATGGGTCGTCAGCTGGCACATGAGGAGCCCGTCGAGGCCGACCTGGTCATCGGCGTGCCCGACTCCGGCCTGCCGCCCGCGGAGGGGTATTCGCACGAGAGCGGTATTCCTTTTGGCGAGGGCCTTATCAAGAACCGCTACGTGGGCCGTACGTTTATCGAGCCTACGCAGGAGTTGCGCGCCATGGGCGTGCGTATGAAGCTCAACCCGCTGCGCGACAACATCGAGGGCAAGCGCCTGGTCGTCATCGACGACTCCATCGTGCGCGGCACCACCATGGTGCAGCTCGTCAAGATGCTGCGCAACGCCGGCGCCAAGGAGATTCACATCCGCATCAACTCGCCCGAGGTCATCTGGCCGTGCTTCTACGGTATCGATACCGACGTGCAGTCGCAGCTTATCAGCGCCAACAAGACGGTCGACGAGATTTGCGAGTACATCGGTGCCGATTCGCTGGCCTTCCTTTCGGTCGAGGGTCTGCTGAAGGTCATGCCCAAGGGCGGTTACTGCGATGCGTGCTTTACCGGACGCTACCCCGTGGCGATTCCCGAGAGCTTTGGCCGCGACAAGTTCATGGAGGGTTTTAAGCCCCGCAACCTGGACAAGCCGCTGCACTTTGACGACGACGCCGTGGTCGAGAAATACGACGACCGCAGCTGGGAAGAGGAGCACGGCGAGGCCTAAAACCTGCCATGTAGGGACAGGTTTATTTTGGTAGGTTTTACCTGCTGTTTTGTTGATATGACGGCGCGTGCTGTTATGGCGCGCGCCGAAATGAACGCAACTATGAGCACCGTTTGGCGCCCGCGCGGCGCCACGGTAGTGGGAGAGGAAGGCTCAGATGAGCGATAGCAAGCATGTGACGTACGAGGACGCCGGCGTCGATACCGCCGAGGGCGGCCGCGCCGTCGACGCGATTAAGCAGATGGTCAAGGACACCAATCGTCCCGAGGTTATCGGCGGCATCGGTGGCTTCGGTGGCCTGTTCTCGGCTGCCGCGCTTAAGGATATGGAAGACCCGATCCTGATCAGCGGCACCGACGGCGTGGGCACCAAGCTCGTGCTCGCTCAGATCATGGACCGTCACGAGACGGTGGGCCAGGACCTGGTCGCCATGTGCGTCAATGACATTTTGGCTTCGGGCGCCGAGCCGCTGTTCTTCCTGGATTACGTTGCCATCGGTCACATTGAGGCCGAGCACATGGCAAAGATCATCAAGGGCGTGGCCGACGGCTGCAAGCTCGCGGGCTGCGCGCTCGTGGGCGGCGAGATGGCCGAGCACCCGGGCGTCATGGCTCCGGCCGACTACGACCTCGCCGGCTTTACCGTGGGCGTCGTCGACCGCCCCAAGATGCTCGACCCCGCGAACGTTCGCCCCGGCGACGTGATCCTGGGTCTGCCCTCCACTGGCGTGCACTCCAACGGCTACTCGCTCGTGCGCACGGTCATCGGTGTCGACGGCATCAAGCCGGGCACGCCCGAGGCCGCCGCTAAGGCCGAGGAGCTGAGCCGTCCGCTCGAGGAGCTCGGCGGTGCTTCGCTGGCCGACGCCCTGCTGGCCCCCACGCGCATCTACGTCAAGCCGATTCTGGAGCTGCTGCGCGGCGGCGCTAACGTGCACGCCATCGCTCACATCACCGGCGGCGGTATCACCGAGAACCTCAACCGCGCGCTCGCCGACGACGTCGACGCCGTGGTCACCCGTAACGGCGCCGAGATGGGCTGGGATGTTCCGCCCGTCATCACCTACGTGTCGCGTCAGGCCGAGCTCGCGCCCAACGAGGCATGCAAGACCTTCAACATGGGCGTCGGCCTGTGCCTGATTGTCGCCCCCGAGGACGAGGCTGCCGTGACCGAGGCACTGGTCGCGCTGGGCGAGAAGCCGTTCCGCGTGGGCGAGTGCGTCGAGGGTTCCGGTAAGGTCGTGTACTCCGATGAGCGCTAACGAGCAGATGGCTGCCGCCGAGGGCCTGGACTTTGTGCCTTACACCCGTCCGACCGGCACCGATACGGCCGAGCCGCTTAAGATTGGCGTGCTTATCAGCGGTTCGGGTACCAACCTGCAGGCGCTGATCGACCTGATCGCCGCCGGCAAGCTCAACGCCTCGATTGAGCTTGTGGTGTCGAGCCGTCCTTCGGCCAAGGGCTTGCAGCGCGCCGAGCGTGCGGGCATCCAGACACTCACGCTGTCCAAGGATGTCTATGCCGACCCCATCGCAGCTGACGAGATCATCGCGCACGAGCTGCTCGAGCGCGGCTGCGAGTATGTGGTCATGGCCGGCTACATGCGCATGGTGCACACGCCTCTGCTGGCGGCGTTTCCCAACCGCGTGGTCAACTTGCATCCGGCGCTGCTGCCGAGCTTTACCGGCGCGCATGCGATTGACGATGCCTTTGCGCGCGGCGTCAAGGTAACTGGCGTGACCGTGCATTTTGCCAACGAGATTTACGACAACGGCCCCATCATCGCCCAGCGCGCGCTGGCTGTTGAGGAGGGCTGGGACGTCGATACACTCGAGGAGCACATCCACGCGATTGAGCATGTGTTGTATCCCGAGGTTGTTCAGATGCTCGCCGACGGCCGCGTTCACGTGCTGGAGAGCGGCAAGGTCGCAATTGATGCGCCTCGCGGCTAGTGGCGCACAGTACAATTTAGCCGAGTAGTCAGGGTGGTCATTGGCGCCAAGGCGCAAGTGGCCATCCTTTGTTTTAGGTAGTCATCGGGGACGGTCTTTAACGACTAGTCATTCAAGAACGTCGCAGGTGACTAGGTGAGAGAGGTGAGCGCATGGCGGATAACGAAGCGCTGTTTACGCCTGAGCTGGTGTTTTATGATTGGGAGTGTGCGACGCCGGATGAGGTGTTTGCGCGGCTCGAGGGTGAGCTTGCCCCGCGCGGCTACATTGCGTCCGGTTGGCTCGATGCCGTCCGCACGCGCGAGGACGCCTATCCCACGGGTCTCGCTATGCCGGCGGCCAACATCGCCATCCCACATTCCGATCCGGGATTTGTGGCCAAGCCCTATATCGCGGTGGTGAAGCCCGCCGCACCTGTGACGTTCAACGCGATGGCGGGCATGGGCGCCCCGGTGCCGTCGCAGATCATCATCAATCTGGGCATTGCCGAGCCGGGCGGCCAGGTTGAGGCCCTGCAGGCGCTTATGAATATCTTTATGGATGCCGACGCTGCAGCCGATGTACTCGGCCAGACCACGCCCCAAGGCATGGTCGACGCCATCCGTCGCCACTTCTAAGGTGGAGCTAAGCCGGCACTTGGGGACTGTCCCTAACTGCCGGCAGAAAAGGAACGTCCCTAACTGCCAACTGCCAGACCTGTCCCCTTTGCACCAAAATGGTGCAGATTAACCCGTCCCCCATGCACCAGGTGTGCCGCGGGGGCTGCGTTGTGACACAATGGCGTTTGTTCGATTCGTGATGCGAAAGGCCAAACATGGCAAACAAGAAAAAGAACCCCGAGGCCGCGCCGACGCCCGAGCAGCGGTCCCGCGCCGCCTCCAGCTCTCGTAAGAAGCAGCGCAAGACCTATGTGTCCAAGACCGTCAAGATTGTCCTGGTGGTCATCGGCGTGCTGGCGATGCTGCTTTCCGTCTCGGCCATGGCGTGCTCCGGCCTGATGTCGCAGACCGAAAGTGCCAGCTCGGGCTATAAGCTTACTGGTGGCGTGGCTGCTACCATCAACGGCACCAACCTCACCGAGGACACCGTGACCAAGCAGATCATGAGCATGCGCACGTCCTACGGCTACACCAAGGACAAGGACTGGGCACAGTACCTGGTCGACAACGACCTCACACCCAAGAAGTACCGCAAGCAGCTCATCGACTCCTACGCGCAGCAGATTCTGCTTCAGCAGGCGCAGAAGGAAAACGGCGTGACGGTGTCGGACAAGGAGGTCGAGAAGGCTTGGAAGGACGCGTGCAAGAGCGCGGGCGGCGCCAAGACCTTTAAGAAGACGCTTAAGACCTACGGCTACACCGAGGACACCTACAAGGATTCGCTCAAGGAGAGCCTGGCGCAGCAGAAGCTCAAGGATGCCGTGGCACCCACCAGCAAGCCCAAGGACAGCGAGATTGTCGATTACATCAATGAGAACCTGTCCAACTACAACGATGCCCGTCGTTCGTCGAATATCCTGATCAAGGTCGATTCCGACGCATCCGACGAGGACAAGGCTGCCGCCAAGGCCAAGGCGCAGGAGTGCCTGGACAAGATCAACTCCGGCGAGCTGAGCTTTGAGGATGCCGTGGAGCAGTATTCCGACGACACCGGCTCCAAGGAGAAGAAGGGCGATGTGGGCTGGGACAAGCTCACCACCTTCGTCGACAGCTACCAGGCGGCGCTCGAGGGACTCAACAAGGGCGATGTGAGCGGCGTCGTCGAGTCGACCTATGGTTATCACATCATCAAGTGCACCGACTACTTCCATGTCGATAATCAGGTCGATGACATTAAGCAGGTGCCCAAGGACATCAAGAAGTACGTCTCCAACGTGGTGAAGACGCAGGCGGCAAGCACCGCGTACAGCGAGTGGCTGGAGCAGTACAAGAAGGACGCCGACATCACCGTTAACCCCATGCCCAAGGACGTGCCGTACAACGTCAGCCTGAAGGGTGTCACCAAGAGTTCGACCGACGATTCGTCGACGACTAAGTAATCATGGGGCGGCGCTCGTGTGAGTGCCGCCCGCACTATTGAGGAGGATTTGCAGATGACCAACGAAGAGCTGCAGAAGGAAATGATCGCGGCCATGAAGGCTAAGGACAAGGTTCGCCTGTCCATCATTCGCCAGGTTAAGGCCGAGGTGAAGAACATCGAGGTCAACGAGCGTCGTGATGTGACCGAGGAAGACGTCAACAGCATGATCAAGCGTCTGATTAAGCAGACGAGCGAGACGCTGGAGATGTCCATTAAGGCCGGTACCGACCAGGAGCGTACCGACAACCTGACCGAGCAGGTCAAGATTCTGGAGAGCCTGCTGCCCGCGCAGGTTTCGGGCGAGGAACTCGAGGCCCTGATCGAGCAGGTTATCGCCGAGCTGGGCGCGACCTCTAAGAAGCAGATGGGCCAGGTCATGGGCGCTCTGGGTAAGGCCACTGGCGGTAACTTCGATAAGCCGGCAGCAGCAAAGATTGTCGGCGCAAAGCTTGCGTAGGGGCCGAGCGGTACATAGTTGATGTTGAGGGGGCGTGACCATTGCGGTCGCGCCCCTTTTTGCTGGGCTGGGCACTCATCGGGGACAGGCTTAAATGAGTACCTACTCATTGGGCACTCATTTAAGTCTGTCCCCAATGAGTGTGTCCCCAATGAGTGGGTGAAAGGTTGCGGGTTCTTTACGGGAATGTAGTGTGGGCTGCGGAAACGTGATTCTTTCCGTACAATAGTTCAACTCGTGTAAACGCAGGGAAGGGACATTCATGGCAGACATGATCGAGATCAAGCATCTCAACAAGTACTTTGGCGACCTGCATGTGCTTAAAGATATCAATCTCACCGTCAAGCGCGGCGAGAAGCTCGTAATGATCGGGCCTTCCGGCTCGGGTAAGTCGACGCTCATCCGTTGCGTCGATTATCTGGAGGAGCCCACGTCGGGCGAGGTCGTCATCGACGGTACGCCGCTCACCAAAAAGAATCACCTGGAGATGGCTCGCAAGTACAGCTCCATGGTGTTTCAGCAGTTCAACTTGTATCCCAACATGACGGTGCTGGGCAACCTGACGCTCGCGCCCATCAAGCTGCAAAAGAAGAGCAAGGAGGAGGCGACCGAGATCGCCATCGCTGCGCTCAAGCGCGTCGGCATGGCGCATAAGGCCGGCGAGTATCCGCAGAATCTCTCGGGTGGTCAACAGCAGCGCATCGCCATCGCCCGTGCCCTGTGCACCAAGCAGCCCATCATCCTGTTTGACGAGCCGACCTCGGCGCTCGACCCCGAGATGGTCCAGGAGGTTCTGGACGTTATGATTGAGCTCGCGCAGGAGGACATCACCATGATCTGCGTGACGCACGAGATGGGCTTTGCGCGCCAGGTGGCCGACCGCGTCATCTTTATGGAGGACGGCCGCATTCTGGAGGAGGGCACGCCCGAGCACTTCTTCGATAACCCCGAGAACCCGCGCTGCCGCGAGTTCCTGTCCAAGATTCTGCACTAGGCGCGGTGATGGACATGACGGATATGATGAGGGCGGCCGTGTCGCGCCGTCACTTTTTGCAGCTGGCTGGCGCCGGCATGCTTGCGCTGACGGGGACCGCGCTTGCCGGTTGCGGCAACTCCACCAGCGGCGAGGGCTCCGACAAGGGGTCCAAGCTTGCGGCCATCAAGTCGCGTGGCCATCTGAATGCCGGCGTTAAGAAGGACGTTCCCGGCTACGGCTATTACGACACCGCCAAGGGCCGCTTTGAGGGCATGGAAGTCGATTTGTGCTACCAGATCGCCGCTGCCGTCTTTGGCGTGAGCTACAAGGAGGCCCGCGCCCAGGAGCTTGTCGAGTTTACCGACGTGACGCCCAAGACGCGCGGCCCGCTGATCGATAACGGCCAGCTCGATGTGGTCGCGGCGACCTACACCATCACCGACGAGCGCAAGAAGAGCTGGGATTTCTCGACGCCGTACCGCACCGACTACGTGGGGCTCATGGTCAAGAAGCGTTCGGGCTTTACCTCGATTGAGGACCTGGACGGCAAGGTCATCGGCGTGAGCCAGGGTGCCACCACGCAGGGCCTGATCGAGCAGATGATCAAGGACAACGGCTTTAGCTGCAAGCCCGAGTTTAGGGCCTTTAGTGGCTACCCCATCATCAAGAGTTCGCTCGACGCCGGCAATATCGACGTCTTTGCCATGGACCGCTCCACGCTGGCCGGCTACATGAACGAGACCGTTGAGCTTCTGCAACCCGAGGTCAAGTTTGGCGAGCAGGGCTACGGCGTGGCGACCAAGAAGGGCTGCGACCTTTCCGCCGTGGTCGATCAGGTGATTTGCGATCGCCTGGCCGATGGCTGGCTCGACCAAGAGGTTAAGACCTGGGGTCTTGTATAGGCGCATCGTCCAAGGAAGGAATCAAATGCTCGAAGGATTATTTGACGCCGACCGTTGGTCGACGACATTTCAAAACATGGGGCCCTTCTGGGAGGGCTTTGGCGTGACGCTGCAAGTGGTCGTTGCCGGTCTGCTGCTGTCGCTGGTACTGGGCACGCTGCTGGGCGTGTTCTCTACCACTCGCTCGCGCGTGCTGCGCGCCATAAGCCGCGTGTACGTGGAGTTTTACCAGAACACCCCGTTGCCCGTGCAGGTGCTCTTTATGTACATGGCCGGTCCGCAGTTTTTGCAGGCCATAACCGGTGCCGACCAGCCGGTGCGCATCGCGCCGTTCGTGCTGGGCTTCTTGGGCGTGGGCCTGTATCACGCGGCCTACATCTCGGAGGTCATCCGCACCGGTATCGAGGCGGTTCCGCGCGGTCAGATGGAGGCGGCCCAGAGCCAGGGCTTCACCCGTGCGCAGGCGTACTGGTACATCGTGCTGCCCCAGACGTTCAAGATCATTCTGCCGCCGCTGTGTAACCAGGCGCTCAACTTGGTCAAGAACACGTCGGTGCTGGCGCTTGTGGCCGGCGGCGACCTTATGTACCGTTCCGACAACTTTGTGAGCCTGTACGGTTACCTGCAGGGATACATCGTCTGCTGCCTTATGTACTTCATCATCTGCTTTCCGCTCGCCATGCTGGTGCAGTGGCTCGAGCGCCGCTCCAAGGAGCGTCCGCGCGGCGTGAGCCTGGCCGAGCTGGGGCTCGACAACGTAGAGGAGGCCTAGCGCATGGAAATCTTCAACGCGACCAACCTGCTCTACATTTGGGGCGGCTTTGTTAAGACGATCGAGATCTCGGCGCTGTCGATCTTTTTCTCGCTCATCTTTGGCACGGTGCTGGCGCTCGTTAAAAGCTATGCGCTCCGCCCGTTCCGTATTTTGGTGAGCGCCTATATCGAGCTGTTCCGTTGCACGCCGAACCTGCTGTGGATCCTGTTTATCTACTTTACGGTGCAGGGTTTGGACATTGTGATTTCGACCATCGCCTTTACGCTGTTTACCAGCGCTGTTATGGCCGAGATTGTGCGCGGCGGCCTCAACTCGATTCCGCGCGGCCAGTTTGAGGCAGCGCAGAGCCAGGGCTTCGGCTTCTTTGCCACCATGCGCTACATCATTCTGCCGCAGACGTTTAAGACGATCATTCCGGCGCTGTTTAGCCAGTGCACGACCGTCATCAAGGACAGCTCGTATCTTTCGGGCATTAACGTGGCTGAGCTCATGTACACGGCAAACGTCGTGATGGCCCATGCGATCGACCTGTCGCAGGTGCTTATGCTCTACGGCCTGGTGTTTGCGATGTACTTTGTGCTCAACTTTGGTATCTCGCTGCTGGTGAGGGCATATCAACGCCGTATCGTGGCCGCATAGTCCTGCTTCCCCAAGCACGGCACCTTGCCCCTCAATCGTCGCTTGCGTACATTTAGTACGCGGCGCTCCTCTTTCGGGGCAATCTGCCGCACTTGGGAAACCAGGACGGTCTAAGTGACAAAATGGGAATCAGGAATTGCCTATTTCTCATTTGTTAGAAAGGAATCGCGATGAGCGATCTGGTGAATAAGAAGAGTCCTGTGGTCATTACCATCGCGCGCGACTTTGGCGCCGAAGGCCACGAGATTGGTCGCATGCTTGCCAACGAGTTGGGGATTCCGCTGTACGATAACGAGCTGCTGGTGCGTGCTTCGCTGCGCGCAGGCGAGTCGCTCGACAAGATGGCCGCTTACGACGAGCGCCTGGCCGTGGAGAACATGGCGTTTCTGCCCGACCGTTACGACGCGCGTTCGTACTCGGACAAGTTGTTCCAAAAGATGAGCCAGGTGATTTTGGATCTGGGCGAGACCGAGAGCTGCATTATCGAAGGCCGCCTGTCCGATTACCTGTTGCGTAACAACCCCAACCACATTGCCGTGTTGGTGACCGCTCCCTTTGAGGACCGCGTTGAGATCGTGCGTAAGAAGCGTGGCCTTAACAAAAAGAAGGGCGCCAAGCTGGTCAAGCAGCAGCAGAAGGCGCGCGAGGCGTTCTATAAGCGCTACAGTGCCGGAAAGTGGAAGATGACGAGCGGTAAAGACATCGTCGTCAACCGCGCCAAGCTGGGCCGCGAAGGCTGCAAGGACGTCATCGCCGCAGCCTACCGCTACAAGGTGGCTCAGCTCGAAGGCTAACCGACCAAAACCACCACAGAGGGGATAGGCACCTTTGTGGTGGTTTTTGTTTTAAGCTGAGGGGAAGATTTTGGTGAGACCGGCGCGCGTCTGCGTGTCGGTCTTTTGGTAGATAGAGCTCAGGTGGCGCTGTACCATGCGCATCGAGATGCCGAGTTCCTCGGCGACCTGCTTGAGCGGGCGTTCGTCCTGGGTCACGGCTATGAGCACGTCGACTTCGCGCGGGGTGAGAGCGTGATTGACGGTGAAGGCCTGGCGCTGCTCTTCGATACTCGGCGCAGCGAGCGCTTTCTCGGCTCGTTGCTGGTGTTCGCGCTCCTGCTCGGTTTGGGGCAGGCGGAACAAGCCGGCTGCCACGAATGTCGCGCAGGCGGCGACGAGCAAAACGAGCGCACCGATCATAATGAGAGAAACATTGCCAGAGGTCACAAGCGCAAGCGAGACGCCCGACGTGGTGAACGCGCACACATTATTGGCCGCACGGCCCATGCCGGCCCAGAAGGCGGGCACGTGCATGCGTGGTGCCAGCTGAGTAAACGTGGCGGTGAAGAACGTGACGAAAAAGCCCGAGCTCAGGTAAAAGACGATAAGGCCCAGGTTGGGATCGGCCCCGGCCTCTACGGCTAGGATGGAAATGGTCGAGAGCACGGCGATGCCGAACATGACAAGTCCCATGTAGCGGCGCTCGGCAAGATCAAAGATAAGACCGGCGGCAAGGCCGCTTGCAGCCAAAAAGAGGCGCGGCCAGGTCTGCACGGCAATGGTGCCGTGGGCGTTGGAGAGCGTGACAACGTTGTCGAGGGTCGAGAACAAGCAGGCAAGAACCATGACGAGCGCAATGCTCCAGCATGCCTGTTTGGCGAGGGCATGTGAGGGCTCGGCAAAGGGATTGATGGCGGGGCAGGAGCTCTCAGCAGCCTTTTGGGGAACGACGATGAGGGCGGAGATGGCGATAGTCGCTGTGCCAAGGACAATGAGCTCTGCGATACCGCCGCAATTGAGCAGGTTGACGGCGAACTGCATCAGGATGCCCGCGGCGTAGGCTGCTCCCGCACCGGTGGCAAGCTTGGGGTCATCCTGGAATGCCAACGAAAAGGCGTGGTGAGTGGCGGCGCCCAGCAGGCCGAGTCCGAGGAATGCGAGGCACCCCAGAATCTCGAGCGCAAGCGGGCTCGTGGGGGACTGAATCTGAGTCAACCCCAAGATGGCGATGGGGACGGCGGCGCTGACAACTGCCTGAGGCCGGCCTTTGCGCTGTGCGAGCCCGAGCAGCGGCGCATATCCGATAAAGCCGAGCACGCTCGCACCCAGAATAAAGCCCTGCGCGATTACAACGCGTTCGGCACCGGCGAGCAGCCCGACGTTGACGTCGAAGCGAAACTCGGCGGCAAGGAAGACGAAGGTGAAGAGCGCGAGTGCCAGAAGCGCGTTGATTTTAGGCCTGCTCAGGTTCAAGGACGGTCCTTTGGGTGGACGGAATAGTCGTGTCCTCGATTGTAGCGTCCCTGGGACGCGTGTGGCGACAACGAAATCATTTTGAATTAAACCGCAGGTAGAGGCCTGGGTTCGCATCTACGAACCTAGGCATACGGAGTCATTTGGCACATCTTGGTGGTACAGGACCACCACAAAGGGGGCAGGCACCTTTGTGGTGGTATGTCCCTACGACCAAGGAGGCCGTTATGAACGGAAGGCACTTCGATAAACAAACTCAGCGTGAGCGCACCTGCTCGCTGGCTCACGGTACTTGGCGTTGTGTGGGTGCCAAAATAGCTTGCGCCGGCGCGTGTGCGCTTATGGTCGGCCAGCTGCTGCTGCCGAGCGTGGCACTGGCGACGGAATGTGCCGATTCCGTCGCTGCGGCGGACGAGGTTGCCGCAGCTCCGGTGACGCCGACGGTTGCGGAGGATACGGCTCCAACGACCGCGCCAGCTGCTTCGACCGCGCCTGCAACCGATGCTGCTCCGACGGCGCAAGGCACCGTTGAGCCTCAGCAGACAATCCCAGCCGATGCCGCCAATGAGTCTAGCGGTGCGGCGCTCGCTGGGCAAAACGCTTCTGGCGACGACAACGCCGCCATACCGGCGAGCAACGCCATCATGCCCTGCGGTGTGACCGATGTTGTTGGCGGCAGCGACGTTAGGGTCAATACGACCGTGGTTCCCCACTACACGGACTGCGTGCTTCCGAGCAATGTCACACTCGAAAAGGGCCAGTCGTATACCTATGATTTTCCCGATGTTGAGGGCGGCATGCCGGATGAGCCGCTCTGCGAACTTGTCGAAACCAAGTACTACCGGGCCGATGCTGCTTCGGGCACCCTGGCTGAAGTCCAGGACGCATCTATGTCCGATGTGACGGCCCGCTTTGAGCCTGTTGGCGATCACATGAGGATGACGCTGACCTTTACGGGTGGCGCGGCAGGCGGCTCGTATCGACTCACGCGCAATGAGGCTCTCTATATTGGCACGGCACTGGAGTATACCGGAACTGACTATGAAGGCAGCTCGACTATCCTCAACGAAACCAGGTACGATTATTACCTCCGCTACGTCATCAATAGCGAAATTACGCTCGTTGCGTCAGAAAACGAAGCCATCCATAACCTGGACGTCAACGATGTGAAAACCGACTACGCGCCCGGCGAGGCGCCGCGTGCGACCGCGACGATTCCTGCCGCCGATGCCGATAAGTATGAGATCGCCTATGAGTGCTGGGAAGAGATGGATGGCAGCGACCCTGCGGAGCTCAAGCCCGTTGCCTTCTGGTATTCCGACCCCGCCAAGTATCCGACGGGCGCGAGGAGGATCGACCACTTCGAAGAGGGCAAGTTCTACATGTATTCCGTTGAGCTGAGGCTCAAGGGCGACAATACCGTGGCCGATGACTGCGAAATGAACGTCAACGGCCATTGGGTGCACCACATCAAGACCGTCAACGGCGTCTTCGCGCCCAATGCTGACAATATGCTGTGCGAGCAGCCGATTGACGAATGGCGTGCCATCGACGTTATCGAGATCAACGGTGCCACGACCACCTTTAAGGCGGGCGATAAGCCGGTCTTTACGGCGGGCACTCCGGCGGGTTCCGACTCTATTCTCCAGTGCGAGTTCTGGACGGGCAGCGACGGCAGCGAAGTAAATTCCGTCGAGTTCTGGGACCAGAACATTACCAACCACATCGATGCCTTTAAGCCCGGCGTGACCTATCGCTACGGTCTGTACTTTAAGCCGGCGCGTGGTTTCTACTTTACGCCCAACACCAAGCTGGTGATCAACGGCCAGGAGTGCGGCTACCAGATGGGCGAAGCGAGTGTAGTTGATCCCGAGAGCGGCTGGATCGAGACCCTGTGGCTCAACACCAACCTGACGTTTACGCCCGAGGCCACGCCGGCTCCGGTCGACCCCGAAAAGCCCGCGCCGCAGCCTGACGTCAAGCCCGATACCAAGCCCGAGGTGAAGCCCGAGACCAAACCCGCGGCAAAGCCGGTCGCGACAACTACCGCGACCAAGACGGTAGAGAAAACCACGCAGGCCAAGAAGGGCGATGCTGTCCTGGCTACCACGGGGGATACCACCGCGATGACGGTCGCCGCCCTAGGCATCGCCGGCGCAACCGTAGCCGCCGCCGGCATCGCCGCAACCAAGCGCCGCAAGCGTTAGGTTTTGGTGCTCCGCCACGACCAAGCATGTCCAAAACCACCACAAAGGTGCCTGTCCCCTTTGTGGTGGTTTGCGCAGGTAGAACGGTAGGTTCGTATATATGAACCTACCGTTCGCTTTGTTTTTGGACGACGATTACGCTGGATGACTTTTGGTTTGCAGGAAAGGAACGACCATGAGGTGGACTACTGTTCGAGCGCTTTGCCGCCGCCTGACCGTTGCCGCGGTGACCCTCACTATGGTGACGGGCTCGTTGCCTGTGGGCGCGTTTGCCGAGGCCCTCAACACCGACGGCACTTTTGTGCAAACGGATAACGGCCAAGCAGCCGACGCCGCTCCCGCCGATTCGGCTGACGCCCAAACGTCAGACTCTGCTTCCGCCGACCCCGCGCCCGATGCCGGCGCCGCCGATCCCACAGTGCTCGATACCGGTGATACCCCTACGCCCCCGCCCTCCGAGATTGCATCGGCGGCAGGCCTGACGGGCGCTGGGCAGACCGAGAGCACGCCCGTGGGCACGCTCGCCATCGATCTTGTCGAGGGCAAGGAGCTCGCCGAGCAGCAGAAGCAAGAGGAGACCGCCGAAGCCGAGGCAACCTGGAACGAGGAACTTGGGCTCTGGATGACCTCGAAGGGCGCCACGGGCGTAAAGGGCGAATACGACGATGGCTACGTGGCCGGCGAGCAGACCCCCGCGCAGTACTACTTCTCGATCGATAGCCTCACCAACGAAATTTCTATCGAGTATGGCGACGCGGGCATTACCACGTTGGAGGTGCCCTCGACCATCGACGGCAAAAATGTCGTGAGTCTTAAGGGCATGGGAAACGTTGCGCTCACATCAATTACGTTTGCCCCCGATTCGCATATCCGCTCTGTGGGCGGTTTGGGCGGCAGCAGCATCAAGGAAATCGCACTGCCCGATTCGGTTGAGGAACTGGGCTGGAATGCGTTTACCGGAAGCAAGACACTTCACACGGTGACCTGGCCCAACAACGCGGCCTTTACCACGATTCCCGAGCAGGCCTTTGAGGGCTGCGAACAGCTTGACGACAATGTGGTGGCAACGCTGCCGCCTTCGGTTAAGACTATCGACTATCGCGCCTTCGCCAATTGCGGCGTACCGCAGTTCTATGTCTCGGACACAACGGTACTCACCTTTACGCAGATCAACGTGCCGGGCACGGTGGAGCGGATTGAGCGCTATGCCTTTGACGGGTGCTCGCATGTGTCGTCGGTGACGATTGGCGATGGTGTCAGATCTATCGGAGCGCACGCGTTCGCCTCTCTTGATCCTGCGATTGCCGGCAAAGAGATTGTGCTACCCAAAAGCGTGGAAATGATAGAGTGGGGAGCTTTTGAGAACACGAGATGCGGAAACGAGACGAACCATAATGCCGTTGCCCTGCGCGTGATGAACCCCGATCTTCAGTTTGGTGAGGCGGGCTATCCGGGCGACTATAATGAGCGCGTGACAATCGATGGCGTAACGTATGCGATTCCCTTTGGTGAAGGCCAGACCATCTATGCCTATGCGACCGATTCGGCTGGCAACCCCTCGATGGTCAAAAAGCTTGCCGATGCCGTGGCCGATCGCAAGGACTCCGTCGATTCCTCGAAGCCTGCCTACACGTTTGAGTGGATGGGCGAGGCGGCCCAGGTGACGGGCAAACTTCCCCAGAGCGCGACGGCTACGCTCGTGCAGGCGGGGCAGTCCACGCCGCTGGCGGTTGGCGATGACGGCAGCTTTACAGCGGACGCTCTCTCCAAGACAGCAGCCACCCTGCGCATTTCGCTCAGCGGTTACTATGACATGGTGCTGGCGCGCCCGGGCGACCAGATGACGGGCACATGGAATATCGGAGAGATTAAGGCTGAGGACTTCACCAAGATTCCGGCTTCGCGTGCGATTGAACTCAACGTGGGCTATCTTGAACCGATTGTGGGCCAGGATAAGACCGAACGCATTGAGCTCGATAGTCTCGATAACATCGATCTGACGGTGAAGAGCGGCGGCAAGACGCTTAAGCCTGCCAAGGGTGACAAGGAAAACGACTTCCGTATCCAGGGCACAGCACTCGTGGTGTCGCAGGCCATTGCCGACGCGGACCAGGATCTGGAGATAACGCTCGAGCCCAAAGACAGCCTCAAGCTGGGTGGGGCGACGGCGACGGTGAAGCCTTCGGCCGGCAAGGTCGATATCGACTTGAAGCCCTGGGGCACGGCGACGGTCACGACCAAGGGCGACTACCAGGGCGCCAACCGCGTGCTGGTGTTCCGTACGTCCGACGGCAAGCTGGTCGCCGACGGCGTCACCTATCTGATGGGTTACGAAGACGATGGCACCACGCCTATCATGAAGGCCGAGACGCCGCGCCTTAAGGCCGGTTCGTACACCATCGTCGCCTTTAACAAGACGAGCTACGACATCCAAGCGACGAGCTATTCCACGTTTAGCCGCCTAGGGCTGACCGTGGGTAAGCATATCGCGCAAAAGCAGGTGAAGATCGAGGACGGCAAACAGCTCGACGTGACGCTCGACGTCCCCACGTTTGACGTGGAGACGTATCGTGCCGAGCGCGGGCTGACGGCGGGCTCGGTTATCGCTGATTCGTCCGCGGTCGTTGGCGCGGAGACCGAGCTGCGCATTCATTACGAGCTCAAGGACAGCCAGGCTGCCAAGATTGAGATTCCGCTGGCCAAGGATGCCGTCGAGGATGTGTCCGCAGGCGCTCGCGAAGCCGGCGCCAGCTCCGATGCCATGTGGGCTGCCACAACTTGGGAGGGCGACAACCTCGTTCTCGATATGAGGAGGGGCATGGGCGCCGATGTGTTTGTGCGCTTTAAGCCTAAGGCCGCGGGCATCTATGCCGTCTCGCCGCTCATTACGCTGGGCGAGGTGACATTGCCGCTGGGAAGCACCACACTCGAGGTTAGCGGATCGCGCATCGAGGTCGACAACACCGACGTTCACAGCCTACTGGGCAATGTGGCCTACGTTTATGCAGCGCCGGGCAAGAGCGTGCAGCTCACCGTGGGGACGGGCTCGTCGGCTGCAAAGTACACCGGCAAGACCAATAAACTCGGCCGTGCCAAGATTGAATACGAACTGCCGCAGGATACGCTTGCCGCCGAGCGCGTGACGCTCGAAGCGCGCGTGGGCTCGACCGATGTCGCCGCCGCTGCTGCCGAGGTAACGGCTCGCAATTATGTGCGCTATGTTCCGGGTGCTTCGGTCTGGAACTTTGATGTGACGTATCGTGGCGGTACGCAAAACTTGGTCAAGGACGGCAAGGACACCGGCAAGAGTCTGTGGACCTTCCATCATCTGCCGCAAAAGAAGAACGCCTACTGGACCTTTGACATCACGCTCGAGGTGGGAAACGAAGCGGCCGCCGACACGCTCGACCTGTACGTGGACTGCGTGGATGGCAAGACGGTGACGATTCCTCTGACCCAAAAGTCGCGCGAGGGCACCCGTGTGCGCTATGTGGCGGAGTATGTGGACGAGGGTTACCTTAAGCTGCTCGACGAGTTTAACAAGGCGAATGACTCGACCTATGTGAACTGCGGCAACTTTGAGCAGATCTTTATGCCGCAGACCTACCGCATCTCCAATGCTCAGCTTATGACCATGCTGAGTTTTGACGCCAACGCCTCGGCCAAAAAGCATTCCGCCGCGGCCGAGGAGCGCCAGCAGGAGTTCTCGAATGCTGTGCAGCAGTGGCACGAGTATATGATGGATAACTCGTTTAATGATGTCGATGAGGCCTTTAACGACGCGATTGACCAGATGGTCGCCGATGCATTTGCCGAGGAGGATAAGGACGGTAAAGAGGACGAAGCCCAAGGTGGAGCTGCCCGTAAGGCTCGTCGCGCCCCTGCCGCCAGCGACGGCGAGGGCGATGATGCTGGCAACGACGAGGCCGCGCAGTTTGCGGCTGAGCTCAAGGCCGCGGTCGGCGGGTCGGCGGCGCTGCTGACCCAGCAGGGCGACAGCTATGGCGTCAATGTGGACAAGATGATCTTTGAAGATGCTTATGGCACCAGCGAGGATTGGTATCAGGAACTCGCGGCGGCCCAGGGCGCGAACGCTGCGGATGCGGTGGCCATCAAGGAACTTGTCGACCATGCATCGCGAGCGGAGTTTATTGCCCAGCAGGCCGAGGATCTGGTGGGCCAGTCGATGGGTATCGGCCAGCTCAACCAATATGGAAGCTGGAATGACGCAACCGCTGCGGCACTTAACAAGTGTGCGGGCATTAAGGCCAGCGAGTACAACGGCCAGTCGACGAGCGGGTTTAACGATTTGGGCCAGGCGCTCGGCAGCTCACTGAGCTACAAGGCGGCTGACGACGATACCGTCAAGGGCTTTAAGGTCGCCGCGCCCGATGGCGAGCAGACGGCCTATATCGAGTCGGAGTTTATCGAGAACTCCAATAACAACAAGAACCAGGCGCTTCTGTTTAACTCGATCGCCATGCAGTGCGACATTCTGGACAACCTGTACGACAACTGGAATGTGGTCCATAGCCTCAACAACTCCAAGGTGCGCGGATGGCTCATGGCCTGGAAGCGCAACGGCGACGTGAGCGCCCATATGAAGCTCATCCGCACGATCCGTTCGCTCAAGAGCTATAAGATCGAGTGCGAGATGTTCGGACAGGTCTTTAAGACCGATGCGTGGAAGGCGGCCGGCCAGGCGTTTCCCGCGGCGACCAAGGGCATCGGCATCTTTACCGGCATTTACGGCGTGAACGATGCCAGCAAGAACTGGGAGAACGTGAACGTCCGCATGCAGAAGGTGAAGGGCGAGCGCGAGGGCTATGAGCTTCAGCATACGCGCTTGCTTGCCAAGCCCGAGAAGACCGAGGACGACTGGAAGTGCATTTACGCGCTGCGTGACGCCATGGAGAAGGCGCGTGCGTTTGAGGATCTGCTGTATCGCCAGCTCTGCCACGATGGCACCGATGTGGCGGTGGGCTCCATTATGACAATCGCCGGCGTGCTGACGGCCGGTTCGGCGGGTACCGTGGTGGGCGCTGCCTATGACGCGGCTTCGACCAGCGTAGGTTCGGAGCGCGCGATTAAGCTGACCAATGCCGAATG
This sequence comes from uncultured Collinsella sp., assembly GCA_902475785.1. Taxonomy (GTDB): domain Bacteria; phylum Actinomycetota; class Coriobacteriia; order Coriobacteriales; family Coriobacteriaceae; genus Collinsella. Next base: position 13,980 of record CABSAN010000019.1, on the reverse strand, counting down.
CGCCTACGATGTTGCCTGCGAGCAGGTGGAGCGCGCGTGCCAGAATCGTATTACGGTCAACTGGGGTGAGCTGACCGATGCCGAGGTCTACAAGGCTAACAAGGACGGCTTGATCTCGGACGAGAAGATGCAGTCGATCTTCGAGGCGCGTTATCGCAATGTGGCTGCCAAGGCTGCACCCGACCCTGCGGGCGTGGTGTACGAGGGCCTGCTGTCCAATACGGTTGAAGGCGCGACGGTTGAGCTGTGGAGCGCCGACGATGCGGCCGGTACCAATGCAGTGCGTTGGGATGCCGAGGAGTATGAGCAGGACAATCCGCTTGCAACGGGTGCGGACGGTGCATACAACTGGAATACGCCGACCGGCTGGTATCAGGTGCGCGTGACCAAGGACGGGTATGAGGAGGCGCGTTCGGCCTGGTTGCGCGTGCCGCCGATTCAGACTGAGGTGAACATTGGCTTGGTGTCGACGGCGGCGCCCGAGGTAGCGTCGGTTCACGCCTATACCGATTGCATCGAGATTGAGTTTACGCAATATATGGATGCGAGCGACGATGCCGTGGCCGCGCTGGATGCGCAGGGGCTGGGCGACGTGACGTATAAGTGGCTCGACAAACAGGACGATCCCAATGGCAAGCCGCTGTCTCGCGTGCTGCGTATTCGCTATGCCGATGCGCGTGAGGCGGGCTCGGCGGTGGTGTTTGAGCTCAACGGTGCTCGCAACTACGCCGGCACGGCCATGGCACGCTGGGCAAGTGGCGAGCTTTCCGTGGGCGTGCGTGCCGACAAGCTCAAGCTCAACGTGGAGCAAGCTGTGACCATGCTTGAGGGCAGTGACTTTGAGCTGGTGGCGCACGTGACCGATAAGGCGGGCAAGCCGTTTGCGGGCGCAAAGGTTAGTGTTGGGCTGGAGTCCTCGGCTATCTGCTCTGTCGATGCTACCCAGGCCGTGACGGGCGAGGACGGCGCGGCGACGTTTGTGCTGCATGGTGCTCTGCCCGGTTTGACGACGTTGACGGCGGCGGTGGGCGGCACGGCGCTGTCCAAGCAGGTCGACGTTCGCGTGTCTGCCGAGGCAGTGCGACCGGCGCGACCGGTGGCGACGATTGGTGCGACGACGCTTGGTGCATGGTCGCCCAAGGAGAACTACATTACGGTGCCCAAGGGCACGAAGCTGGAGCTTTCGGCCGAGGATGGCGCGACGATTTGGTACACCACCAACGACACCTGCCCCTGCCGTGACGAAGGCCGCGTAAAGTACACCGAGCCCATTGCGCTCGATAGCAACATGTATGTGCGCATTGCGGCACAGCGCCCTGGCATGTCGTACAGTGAGTATTCCGAGCGTCTGAACATGACGATTACGGTGACCGATGAGGCGGCGCCTGAGCCGACGCCCGAGCCGGAGCCGACGCCTGGCGGCGGCGAGCAGGGCGGCGGTGCGGATGGCTCTGGTGGCGCCGGGGTCCCTGCGGGCAGTTCAACTTCGACGACAACCACGGTGACGACGGGCAAGTCCAAGGGTAAGGGCGAGAACGGCAAGAAGTCCGGTGGTACGGAGCTTGCCGGCACGGGTGACTCCGCCGCGATGACAGTCGCCGCCCTAGGCATCGCTGGAGCAACCGTTGCCGCGGCAGGCATCGCCGCGACCAAGCGTCGCAAGCGTTAGGTTTTGGTGGCAGCGCCCATCCTCGGCTTTAGCAAAATCTCAATCTGTAACACCAAACTGCCCAAAACGGCTCCAGGTGTTACAGATTGAGATGAACTGTTCGGCCGCCAAACTAATGTCTCGATCTGTAACACGTAGCGAGGAATTTGGCCTCTAACTGTTACAGATTGAGACGAAACGGAGACGGCCGGCGCAATGTCTCGATCTGTAACAACTACGATGCTCAACAGGGCCTAACTGTTACAGATTGAGACAAACGTCGGAATTGGTTCGCCGGGCAAGTCCCCAAACCACCACAAAGGCGCCTGTCCCCATTGTGGTGGTTGGGGCGGCCGGTATAGAAAAAGTCCCCGCCGGGCGCGTGCTCGACGGGGACTTTGCCGTTTGGTGGCTAGCGCTGCGGGTGATTACTCGCCCAGCAGGCTCTTGGTGATGGAAGCGGCGGCCTTCTTGCCGGCGCCCATCGCCAGAATGACCGTAGCGGCACCGGTGACGATGTCGCCGCCGGCCCAGATGCGGGGATCGGTGGTCTGGCCGGTCTCCTCGTCGGCAACGATGTAGCCCCACTTGTTGAGCTCCATCTTGCCGCCGATCTTCTTTGCGAAGGGGTTGGCGTTGGTACCGATGGCCGAGATCGCGACGTCGCAGGGGATCTCCTCGATGGCGCCCTCGATGGGCACCGGGCGACGACGGCCGGACTCGTCGGGCTCGCCGAGCTCCATCTTCTGGACCTTGACGGCGCACACGGAGCCGTCCTCGCCAGCGACAAACTCGAGCGGGGAGACGAGCGGCAGAACCTCGACGCCCTCGGCCTTGGCATGGTGCAGCTCGGCGCGACGGCAGGGCATCTCGTCCTCGGTACGACGGTAGGCGATGATGGCGTGCTCGGCGCCCAGGCGCTTGGCGGTACGGACGGCGTCCATAGCCACGTTGCCGCCACCAAAGACGACGACGTTCTTGCCGTGCTTGGTGGGGGTGTCGTACTCGGGGAACTTGTTGGCCTTCATCAGGTTCACGCGGGTGAGGTACTCGTTGGCGAAGAAGACGTTGGGCAGGTTCTCGCCGGGGACGTTGAGGAACTTGGGCAGGCCAGCGCCGGTCGCCACGTAGATGGCGTCGAAGCCCTGCTCGAACAGCTCCTCGGCCGTGGCCATGTTGCCCACGACGGAGTTGTACTCAAACTTGACGCCCATGTCCTCCAGGCCGTCAATCTCGCGCTTGACGACTGCCTTGGGCAGACGGAACTCGGGGATGCCGTAGACCAGCACGCCGCCGCCGGTAAAGAAGGCCTCAAAGACGGTGACGTCAAAGCCGTTGCGGGCGAGCTCGCCGGCGCAGGTGATGCCGGACGGGCCGGAACCGACGACGGCGACCTTCTTGCCGTTCTTGGGGGCCATCTTGGGCGTGGAGGCGAGCTCGGGGCGGTCACCCAGGAAGCGCTCGAGCTGGCCGATGGCCACGGGCTCGGACTTCTTGCCACGGATGCACTTGCCCTCGCACTGGTTCTCCTGCGGGCAGACGCGGCCGCAGATGGCGGGAAGCATGGAGTCCTCGCGGATGGTATCGAGAGCGCCGCCGAAGTCCTTCTCGCGGATCTGTTCGATAAAGCGGGGGATGTTGATGTTGACGGGGCAGCCCTCAACACAGAACGGCTTCTTGCAGTTGAGGCAGCGCTCGGCCTCGGCCAGCGCCATCTCCTCGGTGAAGCCCTTGTCGACGGGGCGGAAGTCGCAGGCGCGCTCGGCAGCCGGCTCCTCGTTATCGGGGGTGCGGGGCGACTTCATATCGGCAACGAAACGACCGTTAACTAGTGGCATGCGCAGCTCTTTTCCTCATAGGCCTTGAGGGACTCGCCCTCTTCGGAACGGTAAGCGGCCTGGCGGGCACGAAGGTCATCCCAGTCGACCAGGGTGGCATCGAAGTCGGGGCCGTCGACGCAAGCGAACTTGGTCACGCCGCCCACCTCGACGCGGCAGCAGCCGCACATGCCGGTGCCGTCAACCATGATGGGGTTGAGCGACGCGGTGATGGGGGTGTCGTACTTCTGGGCGGTGAGGGTCGAGAACTTCATCATCGGAACGGGGCCGACGCAGAAGACCTGGCTCACGGCCTTGTCCTGCAGCAGGCGCTCCAGCGGAGCGGTGACAACGCCCTGCTCGCCGTAGGAGCCGTCGTCAGTGGTGATGTGGATGTGATCTTCGTCGAGGAGCTCGCGGAACTGGTCCTCCATGAGCAGGAGGTCCTTGGTGCGGGCGCCCATGATGGCGTGCACCTCGTGGCCGGTCTCGACCAGGTGCTTGGCGACCGGGAAGGCGATTGCCAAGCCGACGCCGCCGCCAATGACAGCGCAGGGGCCCTCGGCCATCTCGGTGGGAACGCCCAGCGGGCCCACGACGTCGCGCAGCGACTCGCCAGCCTCGTAGGTGGACAGCATCTCGGTGGTCTTGCCGATCACCATGAAGATGAACTCGACCCAGCCCTCGTCACCGTTCCAGCCGGCCAGGGTAAACGGGACACGCTCGCCCGTCTCGTTGGCGCGAACCATGAGGAACTGTCCAGCGTGCGCATGCTTGGCGATTGCAGGCGCCTCGATGCGGAACTTGAACACCTTCTCCGAGAACTGCGTCTTCTCCAGGATCTTATACATAGAACCCCTCTCTTGTTAGGGCTGCCGAACCGTGCCTCCACGGAAATGGACGGTAGCCCGAATAAAACCGTACGCGCACAGGCGTTGTGCAGACATACGGTGCAAATTATACCCTCATGGACATGTCACTTACGTGTGTCTTCGGCGGTTGGGAGCAGGGTTTATCCACTTCGGCCTACCAAACAGGGGCAGGTATATTTTGGTCAGTTTTATCGGGTAAAACGGCAAAGGGGGCCGGCCTCGGGTTGTGATGAGGCCGGCTCCCTTTGGGGTGCTATGTGCGTATGGCGGCGCGCGGTTTATTACGATGCCGCAAATGGAGCGTTTTTGCAGGTAAAACCTGCCAAAATAAACCTGTCCCTAAATGGTAGGTTTTAGTGCTTGCCGTTGGCGGAGGCGGCGCCGTTGACATGGTCGCGAGCGTAGACCACGCCGTGCACGATCGCCAGGCCGGCGGCGTCGGCCGCGCGGGCGCAGGTGTCCTGGAAATCCTCGGCCTCGCGGGCGCGCAGCTGCTTAAGCACGTAGTCAGCGACGGCCATCTTGCCGGGAGGGTTGCCGATGCCGGTGCGGATGCGGCTGAAGTCGCGGCTGCCCATCTTGTCGATGATGGAACGCAGGCCGTTGTGGCCAGCATGGCCGCCGCCCACCTTAACGCGCACGTCGCCGGCGGGAATGTCGAGCTCGTCGTGGATTACGAGCAGCTCCTCGGCCTTGATCTTGTACTCGCGGCAGAGCTTGGAGATGGGACCGCCCGAGGTATTCATGTACGACTGCGGCTTGACCAGCACAATCTGGCGCTTGCCGTCCTCTTCCTCGGGGTCGTTGATGTTGATGAGCGCGACCTCGGCGCCGGCCTGGTTTTTCCAGTACGTGACGCCGGCCTGACGGGCCAACTCGTCGATCGCTTTGAAGCCAGCGTTGTGGCGGGTCTCGGCATACTCATCGCCAGGGTTGCCAAGTCCGGCAACCATGCGAATCTTGAGCGGCTGTGCAGCTGCCATGTTTGTCCTCCGTTACGTAAATAGTTCAATCAACGACAAAGGCTACCACGCCCGCCGAAGGCGAGGAAAGGTTGCAGCAAAGTCATTTCAGAAAACAGCTGCCCCGAGACAGCAGGAAGCCCCGGACACGCCGGGAGGGGTTATCAAAGCGAACATCCCGCAGCCGCAAGGCGGCGAGGACGTTCGCTTTGATAACCCCGCAGGCGTGTCCGGGGCTTCCGGAGGGATGCGAGGGTCGAGCGATTACAGCGCGAAGTCGCCGCCGACGAGCGTGGAGACGGGCTCCTCGTGGTAAACGGCGGAGATGGCCTGGGCGAACTCCTCGGCGACCGAGATGGTCTTAATCTTGCCGCCGACCTCGACGGGGATGGCGTCGGTGACGACGCACTCGACGATCGGGGCGTCGTTCAGGCGCTCGATGGCCGGACCGGAGAAGATGCCGTGGGTGGCGCAGACGTAGATGTCGCCAGCGCCCATAGCCTTGAGCTCCTTGACGTTGGCGCACAGGGTGCCAGCGGTGTCGATCATGTCGTCGTTGATGACGCAGGTCTTGCCCTTGATGTCACCGATGATGCCCATGACCTCGGCGGCGTTGTGGCGCGGACGGCCCTTGTGGGCGATGGCCAGGTCGCAGCCGAGCATGTCGGACAGCTTCTTGGCGGCCTTGGCGCGACCCACGTCGGGGGAGACGACAACCAGGTTGTCGGTGTCGAAGTGCATGTCGTTGTAGTACTGGCCAAACAGCGGCAGTGCGGACAGGTGGTTAACCGGGATATCAAAGAAGCCCTGGATCTGACCCTGGTGCAGGTCGAGGGTGATGATGCGGTCGACACCGGCGCGCTCGAGCAGGTTGGCGACGAGGCGGGCGGTGATGGGCTCGCGCGGGCCGGCCTTGCGGTCCTGGCGGGCATAGCCGTAGTGGGTGATAACGGCGGTGATGGAGCGGGCGGATGCGCGCTTGGCAGCGTCGGTGGCGATGAGCAGCTCCATGAGCATATCGTTGACGTTGCCGCCGGCCACGGACTGAATCAGGAAGACGTCGGCGCCGCGGACGGTCTCGTCGTAGCGGGCGTAAATCTCACCGTTGGCGAACTGCTTTAGCGTAAGGCCCGAAAGCTCGACCCCAAGGTACTCAGCGATCTTCTGAGCGAGGGGACGGTTGGAGGAACCGGAATACACGCGGATGGACTTGCGCATATTCTCCGACTTCTCGGGATCATTAATCGGCATTACCCTTCTCCTTTATACATCGAATGCCATATAGATGCCTTGTTGCATTGTAACCGTGCGACGGGGTTTATCGAGTCTTGATAACGTCTTTACCGTCAACGGACACGAACCGACCACTCATCCGGTCGCGCAGGTCACGATAGAAAAAGGAGCCGCCCTCATGGAACAGCTCCTTTTGTGCTTGGTAAAATGTTATACCTCGTCGTCCTCGTGCAGACGGCGGCGATAATCGGCGGCCCAGCCCTCGATATTTACCTGACGGGCGCGGCCCAGACCGAGTGCGTCGGCCGGGACCGGCTCGGTGATGACGGAGCCGGCGGCCACGAGTGCGCCGTCGCCGATCTGGGCGGGCGCGACCATCATGGTGTCGGAACCGATGAAGGCATCCTTGCCGATGACGGTCTTGTGCTTGTGAACGCCGTCGTAGTTGCAGGTGATAGAGCCCGCGCCCACGTTGACGCCGGAGCCCATGGTGGTATCGCCGATGTAGGACAGGTGGGGCACCTTGGAACCCTCGCCGATCGTGGACTTCTTGATCTCCACGTGCGTGCCGGCCTTGGATCCGTCGAGCATGTGGGTGCCCGGGCGCAGGTAGGCGCGCGGGCCGCAGTCGACGCCGTTCTCGATGACGGCCTCGATGGCGATGGTCTCATCGATGGTGCAGCCGCTGCCGACGGTGGTGTCGGTGAGGCGGCTGTTGGGGCCGAGCTGGCACTCTTCGCCCACGGTGACGTGGCCGATCAGATGCGTCTGCGGCCACACGATGGTGTCGCGGCCGATGGTAGCGTCGGGGCCGATCCAAGCCTGCGTGGGGTCGATGAAGGTGACGCCCTCGGCCATCCAGTGCTCGTTGATGCGGTCGCGCGCGATGGCGGTGAGCTGCGCGAGCTGGATACGGCTGTTGACGCCCAGGCCGTCGCGGTAGTCGTCGCAGTGGAAGATGGAGACCGCCTGGCCGTGACCCTTGAGGATTTCGAGCATGTCGGGCAGGTAGTACTCGGACTGCGCGTTGTCGTTGCCGATCTCGTTAATGTGAGCGGCGAGCTGCGCGCCGTCGAAGGCGTAGCAGCCGGCGTTGCACTCCAGCAGCGTGGCGGCCTGCTCGGGCGTGCAGTCCTTCTGCTCGATGATGCGCTCGATCTGACCATCGGCGCCCAGCTTGATGCGGCCGTAGCCAAAAGGATCGGGCGGGGTCATGGTCATGACAGTGCAGGCGAGCTCGCCGGTGGCGACGGTCTGCGCGAACTTGGCGACGGTGTCGGCGGTGATGAGCGGCAGGTCGCCGTTGAGCACGACGACGGGGCCTTGCGTGATGCCGCAGGCCTCGAGCGCGACCTTTACGGCGTGGCCGGTGCCCAGGCGCTCGGTCTGCTCGACGCACTCGACCTTGGTGGCGCTGTTGGCGTAGGCGCCATCGATGAGGGCGCGCATCTCATCGGCGTGGCTGCCGATGACGACCACGACGCGGCTGCAGCCGGCCTTGATGGTGGCGTCGACGATCCACTGGACCATGGGCTTGCCCAGGATCTTGTGCGAAACCTTGCAGTGGTTCGACTTCATGCGGGTGCCCTCGCCGGCGGCGAGGATAATTGCGGTTGCGTCCATGTGATCTCCTGTTACGTTATAGAGACGTGTGTTTGGAAACGATACACGGCGCAATATGATACCGCAGGCATATGATGAGCGCGTAGCGATTGGTTTGCGGCGGTTGAGGCTTGCGCCGCCGGCGTGGTGTTTGCGCTGCTTGCGGGCGGTGCCGGCAGTGCTTCGGCGTCGGTGATTTGGCGGGAGGGCGGGGATGCCTATGGACAACATGCGAGAGGGTTCGGGCGCCGAGCCCGTGGGGGCATTTTCAATGTCGCATCCGGCGGTGCCGGCGGTCTACATAGCGTTGACGCTGGGGCTCACCATGTTCTCGATGCAACCGGTGCTGATTGCGCTGTCGCTTGCGGGCGGGCTGGCGTACGGGCTTGCGACGCGCGGTGCTGCGCGCACGTTAGGGGCGCTTCGCTGGCAGCTGCCGGTGATTTTGATCATTGCACTGGTCAACCCGCTGTTTAGCGCCTCGGGCTCGACGGAGCTGTTTCGTATTGGCATGCGTGCGGTGTATCTAGAGAGCATGGTTTACGGCCTGTGCATGGGCGGGCTGTTTGTGGCGAGCGTGCTGTGGTTTGAGGCTGCGGCGTCGATGCTCGAATACGACAAGGTGCTCGCACTGTTGGGCAACGCCGCGCCGGTGATCGCGCTCATGATCTCGATGTGCATGCGGCTTATCCCACAGTTTTTGCGCCGCGGCCGCACGGTGCTGGCGGTGCAGGACGCGATTGATGTGCCGGGGCGTGCGCCCACCGATCCCGTGCGTTCGCGTCTGCGGGCATCGAGCGTGTTGATGGGCTGGGGCATGGAAGATTCGCTTGAGCGCGCGGACGCCATGCGCTCCCGTGGGTGGGGTGCCGTGACGCGCCGCACGACGTACGCGCGGTATCGGCTGAGGCGCGGCGATGTTGCCGCGCTGGTCGGGCTCGCGCTGTTTGGTGCTGCCGCGGTGGCGGTGGCATGGACCGCGACAACGCAGTATTCGTTTTACCCTCAGCTTTCGGTGCCCGCGCCGTGGCTGGGCTATGTCGTGTACGCTGTCTGGATGGTGCTGCCCTGCGTGTTGCATGCGATCGATGAGAAGAGGTTCGGCTGATGGCTCGGTTGGATAGGGGCCCGGTGTCGGGCGCGGCGTGCGGCCCGGATATGCCGGCGATTGAGGTGCGGAGCCTGAGCTTTGCCTACCCCGGGGCTGATGCCGCGGTGCTCGAGGGGCTCGACTGGTCTGTTCCCCAAGGTGCATTTGCGCTGCTTGTTGGCGGTACCGGATCGGGTAAGTCGACGCTGCTGTCGCTGCTCAAGCCCGAGATCGCTCCGGCGGGCGAGCGCACTGGCGATGCGCGCGTGCTGGGCGAGAACGTTGCCGACATGGACGTGTGCGCGTCTGCGGAGCGCGTGGGCTACGTGTTCCAGGATCCCGAGAACCAGATTGTGTGCGAGACCGTGTGGCACGAGATGGCGTTTGGGCTAGAGAATCTGGGTGCGTCGCGCGACGAGATGCGCCGCCGTGTTGCCGAGACCAGCTATTTCTTTGGTCTGGAGGACTGGCTTCATCGCGATACCGATACGCTTTCGGGTGGCCGCAAGCAGCTGCTGTCGCTTGCCGCCGTCCTGGCGCTGCGTCCGCGTGTGCTGTTACTCGACGAGCCCACGTCTCAGCTCGATCCCGTTGCCGAGAAGAATTTTCTGCACGCGCTGTTTCGCGTGAACCGTGAGCTGGGCTGCACGGTTGTTGTGGCTACGCATCAACCGCGGCCGATGCTCGAGTATGCGACGCGTGCGTACCGGATTGAGGGCGGTCGCGTGCGCGAAGTGGCGGATATGGCTTCTTTGGGACGCCGAGAATCGCTGTTTTCCGATGACATGTTGGGGTGGGGTGCCATCCGATGTGCAAAAAACGGAGTATTCAGCAGGCGTGAGGACAATTTGGGCTCTCTGGAGCCGCCCGGGGACGTATCGAGCGCGAAAAAAAATTCGGAATTGGACAAATCGTCCGAATTTGTGGCGCAAACGTCGTACGAGAACGGCTCGGAAGCCTTCCCGCGCACGGATGGAAGCAGAATACTCCAAAAAATGCACGGCGGGTCGGCTACCACCCTGTCGGAAGGCTGGTTTCGCTACGATCGCGTGGGCGGTTGGGTGCTGCGCGGGCTCGATGTGACGTTTTCGGCCGGCGCGGTGCATGCGGTCGTGGGCGGAAACGGCTGCGGCAAGTCGACGATGCTCTCGGTGCTGGCCAAGACGGCTAAGCTGCAGCGTGGCCGCATGGTGCGTGGGACGGCTTCGGCGGCGCTGCTGCCACAGAACCCCAAGGCATTGCTGGTCGCCGAAACGGTGCGCGACGAGCTGATGGAATGGGCTTCGACCTGCGGATACGACGAGAACTTGGCGCGGGAGCGTGCGGCGCAACTGGGACTGGACGGCTTGGAGGCGCGTCACCCGTACGATCTTTCGGGCGGTCAGCGCCAGCTGCTTGCGTTGGCAAAGCTGCTGTTGATTGGTCCGGAGTTGCTGCTGCTTGATGAGCCCACCAAGGGCCTTGATCTGGCAAGTCGCTGCATTATCGCCCGGGCCCTGCGCGAGCATGCGCAGGCCGGCGGCACCGTCATCATGGCCGCGCACGACTTGGACTTTGCCGAGCAGGTGTCCGACGACGTCGCCATGATGTTCGACGGCGAGATCGCCTGCATGGAGCCCCCGGCAGATTTCTTTGCCGACAACGTGTTCTACAGGGCGTGATGGGATGACGGATCATCGCGCTTCGCGCCTACTCACAAAAATGGAGATTCCGCTGCTCCTGGCGGTGCCGGCAGTGATGACTGCGGCGTTGCTGGCGGGCATTGAGCAGGCGGCGCTTACCATGCTGGTTGTAGTGGCGCTCGTGCTCGCACTGTTCTTTGCGGGCTATGAGGCATCGCGTCCAGGCCTGCGCCAGATCATGCCCACGCTGGTACTGGCGGCGCTGGCCGCGGCGGGGCGCATCCTGTTTGGGCCCATTCCCGATTTTAAGCCCGTGAGCGCCATCGCCATTATCGCGGGTGCGACACTTGGCCGTCGCAATGGTTTTATGGTCGGCGCGTTGGCAGCGCTGACCAGTAATTTCTTTTTTGGACAGGGCATGTGGACGCCGTGGCAGATGTATGCCTGGGGTCTGGTGGGCTATATCGGTGGCGCACTGGCGCATGCGGGCGCGTTTGACCGCGCCGATGGAACCGTGCGAATGCCGGCGCTGTTGGCGTATGGCTTTGCCTCGGGCTTGCTGTATGGCGTCGTGATCAACGCGTACGACATCATCGGTTTTGTGCAGCCGCTCACCTGGGCAGGCGCCGTAGCGCGTCTTGCTACGGCGGTGCCGTTCGACATCACGCATGGCCTCGCGACCTGCGTGTTCTTGGCCGCTCTGTACAAGCCCTGGTGTCGCCGCATCAACCGCGTCGTCGTGAAGTACGGGCTGTAGTGGCGGTTGCGCCGGGGCGAGAATCAATACTTCCTTGGTGTCATATCAAAGCTATGCCGGTTTACGGGGCTGGATTGACGCAGGCCGACCATACCGGCATTTTTCGAAAATAGACGAGCCGTCTACCTGCGGTTTTATTTTGCTCGAATTGCGTGTGGTTAGGGATCTGCGATTCGGCCCCGTAAACCGGCATGGTTTTGGAATGGCCGGTTGATATGACGGGTATCATGGCCCTCGGAGAGCCAAATCGATCGTTTTCTTCTGTCCCCAGACGTCCCTAGGGAATCAGTTGACGGCGCCCGCCACGAAACTGGCCCATCTACTACGTTTAGCTTGATATCTCCGACCATGACCGCGTCTTATGAAAAACCGCAGGCTTTCTACCTGCGGTTTTCTTTTTGCGTTGTTCGCTGTGGTTGAGGGTAGTGGCTTAAACGTAGTAGATGGGCCGATTTCGTGGCGGGTGGGTCGCGTGGATGCCCTCGCGAGGTGAAAATGATCCCTTTTCCTCCGTCCCCGGGGGATCATTTGGGGGTTAGAGCTCCAGGGCGAGGGTGACGGGGCAGTGGTCGCTGCCGAAGATGTCGCCGCGGATGCCGGTGTCGCGTACGTTGCCGGCGATTGCGTCGCTTACCAGGAAGTAGTCGATACGCCAGCCTGCGTTGTTCTTGCGGGCATTAAAGCGATAGCTCCACCAGCTGTAGACGCCCTCGACGTCCGGATTGGCCGCGCGCCAGGTGTCGGTAAAACCGGTGTCGAGCAGCTCGGTAAACTTGCCGCGCTCCTCGTCCGAAAAGCCTGCGTTGCCGCGGTTGGACTTGGGGTTCTTAAGGTCGATCTCCTTGTGAGCCACGTTAAAGTCGCCGCAGGTTACGACGGGCTTGCCGGTTTCGCGCTCAAGCGCGCCCAAAAAGCCGCGATAGGCATCGTCCCAGGCCATGCGCACGTCGATGCGGGCGAGCTCGTTTTGGGCGTTGGGCGTGTAGACATCCACAAACCAAAACTTGTCGAACTCGAGCGCACAGACGCGGCCCTCGGTCGCGGCCTGCGCCACGAGCTCGGCCTCCTCGCCCTCGCCGGCGTAGGGCAGCAGCGCGTCGGCGTGCAGCACGCGCAGCGGTTCCTGGCGGCTAAAGACTGCAGTGCCCGAATAGCCTTTACGCTCGGCGTAGCTCCAGGTTTGGTGATAGCCGGGCAGGTCAATATCGACCTGGCCCTCCTGCAGCTTGGTTTCCTGCAGCGCTAGGACATCGACATCGAGTTCCTGTGCGATCTGGGTAAAGCTCGGGTCCTTTTTGAGCACGGCGCGCAGGCCGTTAACGTTCCACGAGGCAAAGGTGTAAGTCTGAGGCATGGTGTCCTTTCGACGGGGTTGGCAGGCTTAAGATTAACGCAACAGAGGCGGGGCGGGCCCCGCGGGCGACGGCGCAATCGCAGCCGCCCCGACCAACATGGACGGAGGACAAACATGACGCAGGCAATATCGGACCCCAAACAGGCCTCCGCTGCGCTGGCGGAGCTGTTCGAAACCCATAGCCACGTGGTCTTCTTTGGCGGCGCGGGCGTTTCCACGGCGAGTGGCATCCCCGATTTCCGCAGCGTGGACGGCCTGTATCACCAGCGGTTTTCCTATCCGCCCGAGACTATGCTCTCGCACAGCTTCTACGAGGCGCATCCGGCGGAGTTTTTCGACTTCTACCGGACCAAGATGATCGCCCTTAACGCCAAGCCCAACCACTGCCACGCCAAGCTGGCGGAGCTGGAGCGCGCCGGCAAGCTCGACGCCGTGGTGACGCAAAATATCGACGGCCTGCATCAGGCGGCTGGCTCACGGCGCGTGTTTGAGCTGCATGGCTCGGTCCACCGCAATATCTGCCAGACGTGCGGCGCGGTCTACAGCGCCGAATGGATTTGCGCGCGCGAGCACGAGGATGCCGCGGGCGTGCCCGTGTGCCCCGCGTGCGGCGGCCGCATCAAACCCGACGTGGTCCTCTACGAAGAGCCGCTCGATGAGCGTGTGCTTACCGGCTCCGTCGCTGCCATCGCCGCAGCCGACGCCCTCGTCGTGGGCGGAACCTCGCTCGTAGTGTATCCGGCGGCGGGCCTTACGCGCTACTTTACCGGCGATACGCTGGCCATTTGCAATCTTGCTCCCACCGATCAGGATGCAAATGCCGACCTGCTGATTTCTTGCGACATCGCGGCCGCGTTTGCGTTCTAGCCCGCGCGCGCGGATACAATAGAAAGGCTGATTGCAAAGCGACCCCGCCGCCAGCGCCCGAGCGCGGCGGCGTGGGCATTTTAGGAGGATGTTCATGGCGAACGACAGCAAGACATGGCGGTGCGGAAAGTACGAGCTCAGCTTTGACCGTCCGCG
>CABSAN010000018.1 GCA_902475785.1 uncultured Collinsella sp. | reverse complement strand
GTGCACCTGCGCGAGCTTTCGATGGAACAGATTTCGATCGCTATCGAGCGCATGTCTGCGCTGGATGTTGCAGGCATTGCCGCGTTGCCAGGCGTGCAGCCCAAACGCGCGGGCGTTATCTTGGCCGGTGCCGTGGTAATCCGCGAGCTCATGCGAGCCGGCGGCTACAAGACGCTCACTGTAAGCGAGAACAGCTTACTCGCCGGCATGGCCGCCACCATCAACGAGACTCTCGACGGTGCAACCCCCACCATCGCCTGGACCCCGAGTCTGAGCGCTCTTTAACCGTCTCCCTCTGAGTTGCGGTGAAATAGTTCCTAAATGGGCCGGTAAACGGCCAAAACAGGAACTATTCCACCGCAACTTAAAGTCCCACCGGCATCCAAAAGAAACGAGCCCGCATCCCTGGGGAACACGGGCTCGTAAACAATACGTGGTAGGGGCGGTGGGACTCGAACCCACAATCCTTGCGGCGAGAGATTTTAAGTCTCCTGCGTATGCCAATTCCGCCACGCCCCCGTGAGACTAGAAGTCTAGCACAAGCCGTCCGTTACGCGTTGACGGCCATCGAGTGTTGGCCCGACTTCTCCAGGAACTCCTGGAACTTGGCTTCGTCGCCCTTGTTCTTGTACTGCAGGGCCAGCAGGTACTCCAAGCGGCAGCTCTTGACCTTGTCGTCACCGGCCTCCTTGAGCATGCGCTCCAGCTCGGGAATGTCGTTGTGGCGCTTCAAGATCATCGTGTCGTACATCAGCTGGCATTCGTGTGCGACTGCCTCGGCCTGACCGCCCTCAAAGCCCTTGATCTCGTGCAGGAGCTCCTTGGATTTTTTGCGGTCCTCCTGGCCAACGTAGTAGTTAAAGGCCTTAATCACCAGGTCGACGCGCTGCATCTTGGGCAGATTGAGTCCCAGCAGCAAATCGAACATCTCGTCGGCGCGCTTGTGGTCCTCGCGCAGCAGATAGGAGTTCAGGCGCAGGTAGTCGCGGTTATAGCGCGGGTACAGCATGCTGGTGAGTTTGCCATCGAGCAAGCGATCGAACTCGTCCCACTGCTTGGCAGCCATAAGCTGCTGCAGGCGCTTAAACGTGGTGCGTTTTTTGACGCTAAAGAACACCGACACGGCGATACAGATGATGACGACGGCGGTCCAGAGGGTGCGGGAATCGGGCATATTGGGGTCCTTAGTCGCTCATAAAGCGAGCGGTATGACAACACGTACTAGATGTATTATACGCAGCGCGCAAGCAAACTGGCATAAAAGCTCATCGAGGCTGAGTGCCATCGCTCGCTGCGGTACACTTACCTAAAGTAAACCACGAAGGGAGACATTACCTATGAAGAAGATCGTTTTGGCTTGCGGTGCTGGCGCTGCTACTTCCACGCTCGTTGCCCAGAAGGTCGCTACCCTGCTCGACGCCAACGGTTACGCCGACAAGTACGAGATCGTGCAGTGCGCCATCTCCGAGGCCAAGGACGTTTGCGACGAGGGCGCCGACCTGCTGATCGCCACCACCGTTGCCCCCGAGGGCCTCACCTGCCCGTACGTGAGCGGCGTGCCCTTCATGACCGGCATGAACCGCGTCGCCGCCGAGAAGGCCGTCCTCGACGTCATGGCTCAGTAGGCGCTGACTGTATGAGTGAGCAGAACGCCAACCCGGTAGAGCTCTTTGGTATGCGCGTTGCCCATGTGGGCATTAACGCCGCCAACCCGGCCGATGCCCTGGAGATCGCCGAGCTGTTCTCGACGATGATGGGTCTGCCCGTTATCGAGACCCCGGTTTCGTACTTTAACGATTCGCTGGTCGAGATCATGAAGCAGAACGGTCGTGGCGCCAAGGGCCACATCGGCTTTGCCGTCAACGACATCGATGCGGCCGAGAAGTGGTTTGCCGAGCGCGGGCTCGAGGTCAACGAGGAGTCGCGCGTGCTGCTGCCCGACGGCGGCACCAAGCTCGTGTACTTTAAGCGCGAGTTCGCCGGCTTTGCCGTGCATCTGTGCCGCGAGTAGCGCATAAGCTGCTTTAGTTAGCAAAAAATGGGGTAAGGCGCGTGGCCTTGCCCCATTTTTAATACCGAGAGGGTGACTGACGAGCTGCCGTAAATCGAAGGTGAATGGCTTTCCGCGAAGTGAACGAGTGAAATCGAACCCCTGGGGCATCGATGCTTTGGAGACGCCGTTTCCTGCGGTTTTGTCAGGTTTTTCTTGCGGTTTTGGCGCCAAAAAGTGCGATGCTTCGGGGGTCCAAAATAGGTCGTTCACTTCGCGGAAAAGCATTCACCTTCGATTCGTGAGAGACGCCCCTACCGCGGCAGGCATATCGTAAAGCGGCTGCCGACGCCCTCGACTGAGGTCACACCGATGACGCCGCCATGGCTATCGACGATCCACTTGGCGATGGCGAGCCCCAGGCCCGAGCCCTGCGCGCCGGCATTGCGCGCGTTGTCAGCGCGGTAGAACCGCTCAAACGCGTGAGCCGCGGATTCCTGGTTCATGCCGATGCCCTCGTCCTCAACGCTTATGTCGATTGTGCCCGCGCCCGCATCGGGTGTTATGCCAAATGTGACGGTCGTTCCCGCACCCGAGTACTTGGCGGCGTTTTGCACGATCACGCGCAGAGCCTGCTTCACGAGCGCGACATCGACGGATGCGTCGCAGCGCGGGTCACTGGCAAACGCAGTATCAAAAGCCAGTCGATACGCGTGCGCGGCATCGATCATCTGCGATTCCTCGCGCACCTCGCCGACCAGTGCAGCCAGGTTGGTATTCACGCGCCGCAGCACGGTGCGGCCGGCATCTCCGCGTGCCAAAAACAGCAGTTGTTCCACAAGCTCCTGCATGTGCTCGCTTTCGGCCTTGAGCGAGGCGATGGACTCTGCCAGCACGGCCGGGTCGTCCTTACCCCAACGATCGAGCATGTTTACGTAGCCCTGAATCACCGCGATGGGCGTGCGCAGCTCGTGGCTCGCATCGTTGACAAAGCGCATCTGCTGCAGCTTTGCCTCTTGCATCTGGCGCAGCAGGCGGTTGAGCGCGACCTCGATGCTCGCCAGGTCAGCGTCGCCAGTGGTGACGCTCGGCGAGTCGACGCTCGCGCGCTCGATGGCTTGCTCCAGCGTTTCCATCTTGCCGCCGGAGAGCTGCATGCGGCCGAGCTCGTCCACGCGCAGGGCCAGGTCGTTGAGCGGTGCCATGGTGCGGCGTACGCGTCGGGCGCCGCCGAGCATGTTGAGCACGCTGATGACCTGCCAACCTACAACGGCAAGGTAGAGAGGCCATAGCGTGACGAGGTCCTGCGCGAGGGGGAAGGTCTTGGTGGTGCGCGCAAGCTCGACGGTATAGGTGAGTGTGGTCGGGTCCCAGCCGCGCGCAGGCGTCAGCGACATGCCGCGAACGGCGCCGCCGGGGATCCACCCCGCGGTAAACGCGCCGTCGGGTAGCGTCTGGTTGTATCCATAGACGAGGATCGCCGCCGCAACAAGCAGCAGTAACAGATCCAGCCAGACGTAGCTTACCAAGCGGCGCCACATGTAGCTCCAGTTGATGGCGCGGGCGATGGAGGTGACGCGCTTGGTCTCGGCGTTACGCGCGGCAGACATAGCCCACCCCGCGCACGGTCTGGAGGATGCGGACACCGCCAGCGTCCTCGATCTTGGCGCGCAGGTGCGCGATGTGCACGTCGACGTTGTTGGTGTCGCCCACGTATTCGTAACCGAGCGCTTCGTGCGCGATGCGTTCACGCGTGAGCACGGTGCCGGCATGTGCCATAAGCAGGGCGAGAACGTCGAACTCGCGGGCCGTGAGCGCGATGGGCGAGCCGCCGACCGTGACTTCGCGGCGGTTGGGATCGAGCGCGACCGAACCCACGACGAGCGCGGCGGGGGAGGGCGAGGCGGATGCCTGGGCCGAGCCGCCGGCCAGGGGCATCGCAATGGTACCGGCGCCCACGCCGCCCACTACGTTCGCCCCGGCACCGATGCCGCCAACGCCCGAAGCCGCCCGCACGGCCTCCGAGCGCTTTAGCGCCACGCGGATCCGTGCGAACAGCTCCTCAATCGCAAACGGCTTGGTCAGGTAATCGTCAGCACCGGCGTCGAGCCCGGCCACCTTGTCCATCACGGCATCGCGCGCGGTGACCATAATCACCGGCACATCCTTGTGCTTGCGGACGCGTCGCAGCACCTCCATGCCGTTGAGCTGCGGCAACAGCACATCGAGCAGAATCAGATCGTAGTTGCGCTCCAGCGCCAGGTCAACGGCGGTGCGGCCATCGGCAGCGTGTTCCACCTGATAGCCCTCGTGCTCAAGCTCGAGCGTCACAAAGCGGGCGATTTTCTCCTCGTCCTCTACGATCAGGATTCGTGCCATACGTGCCCCTATCTGCGATTACTTGTCGTCGTTCAGATTTTGTTTGATGCCGTCCGCGGCATCGGCGGCGTGGTCCATCAGGTTGTTGATGCTGCCGGGCACGTCGCCGTCGCTGTCGATGCGGTAGCGCATACCAAAGAACAGGCCAAGCAGCATCAGCCAAATCGTGGCGCCCCAGGCAAACAGGGCGACGATGGGGATCAGGATGGGAATGTTGAGGATGATGGCGTCGCGGCGCGTGGCGATAAACTTGGTATCCAGGCTCAGGCGGAAGAGCTTTTTGAGGTATTCCCACACGCTGTCCATCTTCTTGGAGAAGTCGGTCTTTTCGCTCGACTTCTCGTAGGCGGCCTGCGCAGCGACCATCTCGGCCGAGGGCTCATCGACCGGCGCGGACTCGGTGGCGGCGTGCGCCGACGTGGTCTGCGTCTTGCCCTGCGACTCGAGCCAAATGATGGCGTCCAGGACGTTGCCGTCGGCGGCGTCGAGCGCGGCCTTGGCATCGGTATAGCTCACGTTGCACTTGGTGCGGATAGTTTCAACTTTTTCGAGGTCGTCCATGACCTGTCCTTTCGTTCGATGGGCGCGACGCCGGGCGATTTGCCCGGGCGCGAGCGTTGCGTTCGGCGGCCTGCGTTGCGCGGCGCCGCCCCGCCCTCGGTCGAACTCTATAGTGCAGGTTATAGATTAAGCGATTCTTGAGCCAAGATTAATGTTGGATGAGTTTTTGGGTGGCGGTGGGGAAGGGGGAGGTGCCCTTCTGGGTAGCTAGCAGCGAGGTCTAATACTTTCCCGAGAAGTGAACGAGCTAAATCGGACCCCCGAAGCATCGACACTTTAGAGGTGCCGTTTCCTGCGGTTTCGATGCTGAAATCCTGCGATTTTGCCGACGAAAAATGTGGATGCTTCAGGGGTCCAAAAACAGACGTTCACTTCGCGGAAAAGTATTAGACCTTGGCAGCGGAGAGCGGTGACCTAACGGCAAGCCGGCGGCAGAAATGGGATAGGCGAAGCGCACCGATCGTATAGAATCAAAAATGCGTTTCAAAAGTATGAAAATATCATACAATTGCAACATGAAGTACTTTAGCAACATAACGGCGATAAGCGAGCTTTCCGAGAGTGAGGGCGTGTTCACCACAGCCCAGGCGGCTCGTATGGACATCTCTCGAGATGCGCTGGCACACTCATGCCGCGTGGGGCGTCTTGAACGGATATGCCACGGCGCCTACCGGATGTCGGGCACGCAGCGCCGAGACACTGACGAGCTCAACGCTTTTTGGAAACTCACCAATCCCTCCCTTTGCGCGTGGGAGAGAAAACGCCAGTGGGATGGCATCGCCGTGAGCGGTACGACTGCGGCGAACCTGCAGCAAATGGGCGATTTCTATCTGTCCCCCTACAGGATGACCGCGCCCATGCGCATCAATACGAGAAACGAATCCCTTTCTTTTGCAAAGCGCGAGATCGCTGAGCAGGACATCGTCTGGCTCGATGGCCTGCCGGTAACTAAACCCGAGCGCACGCTTGTTGATCTTTGCCTCGATTGCGAGGACCCCTCATTAATTATCGATGCCTATAACGACGCGCTTGGTCGAGGGCTCGATATACAGCGGCTGAGAGGTCTTGTAGAGGAGAACTCTAAAACTGCCAAACGACGCGAGTTGATGATGCCCTTGTTGACGACGCTGAACGGGTAATGAGAAACGGAGGGCATGGTGAAGTACAAAACACCTGCCGCACTGGAGATGGCTGTTAGGGATGCCGCAAGAGAATCGCCGATGGATACTAATCGGGCGATCGTCGGTTTCTACTTTCATCGCTTCCTATGTCGCGTTTTTTCAGAAGATGACGGCAGCTTTGTGCTCAAGGGTGGCCAAAGCGTCCTAGCGCGAACACTCGATGCGCGTGTCACAAGGGATATTGACTTGGTTGCTCAAGAGGAAAGTCTCGAAGAGGCTATTGCCGATCTGGTGCAGGCTGCTTCGATTGATCTGGAGGATTTCGTTTCGTTCGTCTTTGATCGTGCAGAGCAGATCAAAGAAGAAGATGAGTATCGGTGCGGTGCGAAGGTGTGGTTCACCCCCTTTATGGGAACCAAGAAGCTACAGCCAATTTCAATTGACTTGGTAATTGATGAAGTGCGGGGACTTGAGCCTGAGGTTCTTGCGCCGATCGATCGTTTGAATATCGAGGGGCTCCCAGTCTGCGACTATCGAGTATGCCGAGTGGAGAGTGCCCTTGCAGATAAATTGCTCGCAATGATAGAGATGCATGAGGGCCGTGCCTCTTCGCGAATCAAGGATATAGTCGACATCTTGGTGTACGCAAAAACTTGCTTCGTCGATGGGGCTACGCTTGTCGAGAGAGTCGAGAAAGAAGCGTCTGCCCGCAAGGTGGCAATGCCGGAAGAGTTCGTGGCGCCTCTCTGGTGGAAACAAAATGGTTCTGCGCAGTACATAAAGATGGCGAGGCAGGCGGGGGTACTTGATCTCGCGGGGAACATTGCTGGGGCAGAAGGGGTCGTCAATCGGTTGTATACACCGTGCTTTAATCATTCGGCGAATGTGCGCAAATGGAATCCTCAGACCACGGGATGGGAATAGGCTAGATAGTTAAGCCGGCGGCAGGATTAGTTCCTGCCGCCGGCTTAAGACGTTTCTACTGCCTATGTATGCGCTACTCACAGGCCTGGTCGACCACCTGAGTAACGGCCTTCTTTGCGGCTTCGAGGTTGCGCTGGGCTTGGGCGACAGCGGCCTCGGCTTGTTTCTTGGCCCTTACGACCTCGGCAAAGCGATTGATGGATTCGCTGTACTCGCGCGTACGCGGGTCGAGTGCTGGTGGGACTTCGATCTCGAACAGATCGGTAGGGCGGATGGCGTGGCTGTACTGATTGTCGGACAATACCTGCAAAACTATGGACCCATGGCCGTCGGTGAGGTACGCCGCGACCATCTCTGCATACACCATGCGCTCCTCGTCGGTCATCGTTGGAATCGCCGGGCGAATGGCGGTGGTGTTGTGCGAGGCAACTAGATGCTGCTTTGCATCATCGATGCCGACCACAAGTAGGTTCGACGCGCCGTAACGACCGAGTATGCGCGGCATGACGATATCGCCGCAACGAAGCTCGTAACGAGCCAACACGTCTGGACTTACCTTTACAGGTTCGGAATCCAGCTCCGACGCGCCTTCCGCAACATCCTTGGGCAGCAAATAGCCGTTGCGGAAATCCTGAGATGAAATGCGGCGCACCTCGACAGCGTCGATGTCATCCGAGGTGGTGCTGTCTCGGGGCATAAACGGCACCACGCGCATAAAGCTGTCGCCGAGCGTTGCGCTGTAGTTTTGAGCTACGGAGATCAGGCCAACCCTGCCTTTGGAGAGCGCGGCGTGGTGTTGGAGTAGCTTGCGCGTTTCGAGCTCGACGGTTTCAATGGAAACCGTTTTGCGTGAGTCGCACTCGATGCCGCTCCAGTCAGGGGAGAAAGCCAAGGGAAGATTGGGGTAGCGAGCCCCGTCGGCAAACCGAAGGCGTGGCATGGGCGTGGCTGCATTGCGGAATGAAACGCTGCGATTTCCCGTCGACAATACAATAAGTGCGTACATGCCGTGCATCGGAGATTCGGCGAGCGGGTGATATAGGACGCTTTCGACGAGCCCCTCGCGCAACAGAATCGCGCGTGCCTGCTCGGCGTTGTCCAAAGACTCGAACGGCAGCAGTACGGCGGCTCGAGTACGACCGGAGAGGGCTAGTGCATACAGGCACCAGAGATAGGCCTCCCAATCGCAGAAGCCCAGGTAGCCAGGCTCCAGATCATTAATGAGCGCCTCACATGCGCTGTTGATTTCGCGAAAACGTTTGCGAACGCAAGCTGTGGCATCGATAAACACCGGCGCCGCGTTGTCATTGCCCGTGTTCTGCTTGCCGGGCTCAAGTTCGCAAATATTAGGTACGCCGTTGCCGTTCAGCCTGAAGCATTCACGAAGCGCCTCGCAGCCGATGGCGCCAGGTAGGCGAACGGTGAGTAGGCGGCTGCCTTGTTCTAGGTTAAGCGCGCGCGAGAGGGCGGCGGCGGTGAGACGTGGCAATGATGTTGTTTCACGCATGTATAGAGCCCTTTCTTCTTAGTGGGCTATATAATAGCAGAAAAATTTAAAAATTTCTAATGACGAGAACAGCCTACTGTGCTATCCTCGAAGCAATCCAAAACCAACTCAATACCAACTGCTTGATGCAATCGCTACACAGCCTTTAGGCAAACCGCGCTATCAAGCAGGGTGATTTCACTAACGAAGCTGCAGGTTAGGTCGATTGTCATCATCCATACCTCAGAGCATTCTAAAACTTAGAACAGACTTACACCAAACACCCGAAACCGGATAGAAAGAAACATTCATGAAGAAACGGGACAACATCTACGAGGCATTCCTCAGTGCGATCGACGAGGATCTCCGCGACATGTGCGAAATGAACGGAAAGGTAGAACGGTCTCTTCCGTGTCCGTACTGCGGCGAGAAGAACGTCGAGCGCCTGGCCAAATCGCTCGTTGGCGTGCTGGAAGAGCGCTCGCCCGATATTCCCGGGCTGGTGCCCGAGCAGTATCGAGCCGATGTACACGAGGCCCGCGAACTTTTGACTGCCGCGACACTCGCTTTGCTGCCACTGTATTTTCCCCCGCGCGATAGCCGCATAGGCAGTGTAGCGACTGTGGTGAGTATGTTTAGGCACGGGCGTACTGCGGGCTTTAAATCGGCTGGTGTTCTCTTGTTCGAGGAAGTTGCGACAGGGATGAAGTACAGCACCAAGCAGGGTGCCTATATCCCGTCCTCCTTCGTGCGCCATACCGATGGCAGAAAGCCATGCGACCGGCTGCACCGCGATGGATCGCGTGGCTTTACGGCGGATGAAGATGATGCCGTCATGTTTTATAAGCGCTACCTCAAGGTGCAGCGACGCGTGTTCGATACGAGTCCGCGTTTCAACTTTGAGTTATGCGTCAAACGCCCGTTTGAGGCACTTTTGGACGAACGACACACTTTTTATTACATGGAGGAAAAGATGGAAATCGATTTGACCAACAAAGTACACGGACTCGAAAATCGCTATCTCCTCAATATCAAGCATCATAAAGATTACGACCTGCTTGACAAGCTGATGATCCATGCACTGCTTGCGTACCTGGGCGACACAACGGTCTCAACTGCTGCTCGCGAGAGTTATCTGGCGCAGGCCGAGCGCCTGATCGGTCACGCGACCAAGTCGCCGCACTCGGCACAGCTCAATGAGGACGACGGCGACGATCGCATTGCTTAACAACCACTAACGCCACGGACAAGAAAGGGGTCACGCCATGCCAGTCATCAAGATGTACGGCTACGAGGCCGCGCAGCAAACGGAGTATCAGACCAAGAAGTGGGCGACTAAGGAGGAGATGCGGGCGCTGTCGTCCGGCGATGAGCAGCGCGACGTGATCCTGGCGCAGGGTGCCACGGTGGCGTTCTACGAGGACGACAAGCATTGGGAGACGAGTGTGTCCAACAATGTTTTTGCCTTTGGAGGTACCGGCAGCGGCAAAACGGCGAGTTTCATTTTGCCCAACCTGCTCAATCACCACGAATGCTGTTATGTGGTCACAGACACCAAGGGTGAGCTGCTGCGCCGTACGGGGAAAGGCTTTGAAGAGGACGGCTACGAGGTAACGGTTCTCGATACTGTTAATCCCGAGCAGTCGGCCGGATACGACCCTCTGCGTTACGTGATGGATGTCGAGGATATCCCCACCACAGTGGCGGCAATCATGGAGGGGGTCGATCCTGACGGCCGTAGCCTTAGGTATGATCCGTTCTGGAATAACGCGAGCGACCTGCTGCTTCGAGCGATTGTTGGAATCCTGTTCCTCCTGGAGACCCTTGCCGGCACCCTTACGCCGGGTGAGGACCCCAATGCCCCGCGCCGCTACCTTAAGATGAACAACGTCTTTAAACTGGCTGCGCTCATCAAGGTTACGGGAGATGGTGAGGGACGATTCCCGTTGGACTATCTTGTAGAAGAGGTGGAGTCCAGGGAGTTTCTCGATAAGTTTGGTGCGAAGAACGCTGATCTGTATGGCGTTGAGCAGTATCGCGATTTTCGAGGTGCGGCAGATAGGACGCTTAAGAGTATTCTGATCACGCTCAATGCAACTATCTCGCGGCTTAAGACGCCCCAGCTCATGCGCGTTTTTGAGAATGACGAGATGCGTCTTGATCGTATTGACGAGGGCAAGCGCGTGATCGATCTCAAGGTGAGCGACAACGATTCGGCTAATGCATGGCTTGCGAATGTTGCCCTTAAGCAGCTGTTTAACCTTGCCCAGCGCCGTGCCGATGCCAGCCCCAGCGGCCATTTGCAGCGTCGCGTGCAGTTTGTGCTCGATGAGTTTCCCAATGTGGGACGCATCCCCGATTTTGAGCGCAGCATTGCGACCGTGCGCAGCCGTGGAATTAGCTTTTTGATGTGCGCGCAGTCGTTGAGCCAGCTCGATGGCGTGTATGGCAAATCCACGGCGCTTACCATCCTCGATAACTGCGATAGCTTGGTCTATATGGGTGGCGGCAGCAACATCGCGACGCAGAACTACATAAGCGAACTGTGTGGCGAGTCGGTTTTGGGCACCAAGTACGTGGGCGCCGAGCGCACTGCCGTAGATGTGCGCGGTTGCGTGATGACACCAGGCGAGGTTGGGCTTATGCCTCGCACCGATTGCCTGGTCAAGGTGACCGGCATGCGCCCCTTCCGCGCCAAGAAGTACTTTTGCGACGACCATCCCAATGCCGCCAAGTGGCTGAGGGATTAGTTCCTGCAGCTTTGTGTATCCCATCTTGCATGTTTTGTCGCACGGCTTCCGTTAGTCGTAAGCCGTGCGGTCCAGTTTTTGCCTCCTTACCGATTCCGTTTAGAAAGGAATTACCATGCCCGTTATGTATCGTGAGCCCAGCATCATAAAGAAGTCCAAGGACGGCCGTGTTGCCGCTGTCGATATGGCAAGCGAACTGCTCAACAGTCGTGTGCTGCTGCTGGAGGGCGAGGTCAACGATGTGACCTGTAACGGCCTTATTAAGTCCATGCTGGTGCTGGAACATCAAAGCGCGACCGAGCCCATCACCCTCATCATCAACAGCCCGGGCGGCAGCGTTACGGCGGGGCTGGCGCTCATCGACACCATGCAGTCGCTCGACTGCCCCGTGGTCACGGTAGGCGAGGGCGTCGTGGCATCGATGGCCGCGGTGATCCTGGCCTGCGGCGACCACCGCCAGGTGTACCGCCACACGCAGGTGCTCATTCACCAGTTGATGGGCGGCACAGGCATGGCGCAGCAGACCGATATCGAGATTGTGGCCCAGCATACGGCAGCCATGCGTGCCGAGTTGGACGAGCTGCTGGCCGAGCACGGCAACCTGAGCGCCCAGGAGTTCCATGAGCTCACCGAGCGTGACTGCTGGTGCAACGCCAAACGCGCTTTGGAGCTGGGCCTGGTGGATGAGGTGATTGCGCCCAGCAAGAAGGCGCTCTAGCGGGGCGCATGCCTTACAAGTACGTTGTGCAGGGCGAACAAGTGCGTAAATTCACAGCCAGAAAGAGGTTGAACATGAACAGGATTTGGGACGTCGATGGCATTGAGTGGGAAGACCTGCCCACCGTGAGCGACCTGCTGTGCGCTGCGGACACAAAGATCCTGGCGCGTGAGGTTGCCCTTCGATACGGCGGCAAGCCGGACGGCCGCGGCCGTGGCGATAGCGAACGCAGCCTAAAGCGCGCCCGCCGCAAGGTCAAAAAGCTGCGGAAGATAGATCCCGAGCCCAGCGACAAGATCATCCTGTTGCCCAAGCATGTCATCAATCGTCGCGATGCGGGCCACGGTTTTGGCTATTACGACGTGGAGCCGTGCATCTTTATGCGCGACGGCGTGCAAAGGCTGGGGGAGGACGCACTCGCCAATGTGCTTCCGTGGGAATTGATCCTGATGGATGATGAGTCCGCGAGCGAAATGCTGGGCTTTCGCGTATGGCTCGAAGGCGAGTGGGATCTATGCGAACGTTATCGCTTTTTGGCCGTGGTGTGTGTTCGCATGCTGAACAACATCTGGGCGCAAAAGGAGCTGCGCAAGTTCCTCGAGCAGGGCGATGCGGCCTGCGATATGGACGAGGACGATGTAGTTGAGGACATTCGCCGCGACGTGCTGTATCCCGAGGAAGTAATTAACGCCAAACTCGGCGGCTATTGGGACGCGAGTTTGGGACTCAACCTGCCCTGGAAGGACGAGCATCGGCAGACTTGCACGCGGATTGACAGGGCTATCGATGACCTGTTTGCCGAGGAAACGAAGCGCTGCGCTGCGGAGCTTGGGAAGAAGCTCGAGCGCGGGTATGAGGAGCGCGGGGAGTTACTGAACGGGATGTCCTTGTGAACGGTTGCCGACGGTCCGATAAAAATCTGTCCGGACGAAATGATAGAACGATAGCGTAAATAGCATCTGCACTTTAAGGAGTTAACAATGGGAATCGCCTATAAGGAACTGTTTCGTGTAAACCGTCCTATCTGTGGGCCTGGACCAGGAGGTTTCTTCATTAAAAGATTCAAGGAAGGCGGCTACAGTGAGGCTGAATTGCTCGATTTAATTTCGGGAGTGGACTTTTCTCTTGGTGAAGTGGATGAGGACATTAGCCTGAAAAAGAAATGCGAAATAGTCGAACAGGCGGTGAGTGGGGTGCATTATACGAGTTGGGCCCCCAGCGTGATCAGCATGATCATCTCACTTACGGTCGGAGGGTGTCTGTCTGCATGGGCGGGCAACAATTCAATCGCTGCCGGGGTTTTCGTGACGCCATGCCTGATTGCCTTGGGAATATATGCATGGTTTCGTTTATGCTTTGAGCGAAATCAAACGGTACTGTTGGGTGCGCTGAACCACATAAAGACACTTCAGCCGTAGTTGCATGAAATCGCCGATCGCCTGCCGTGGGCCCTCGGGACCGCCCTCGCGGCGCCCTTCCCGCTCTTTCCGGACATGGCGTCCTCCGATCTCCCGGGGCCGGCCGACCCGGCCCTCAGGGTATCGGATTCCCAAATTCATCCGTACATGTACGGATGAATTTGGGAGGTGTTCGGATGAAGTTGATATTCAAGGGGTGCGGCAGTTGGCAGGAATCTCAAGCGCCCAACCGCCAATCTCCACATTTCTTTGCTAAACTAGCTTTGCGCGGGAAACCGTGCATAGTTCGGGAGCATGTCCCCCAACTGGATCTAGGTTCGGATGCCGTTGCCCGGACTATTGGTGAAGGTTGGGGGACTTCCTACTTTCCATAGCGCAAGAAGTCGTAGATGCGGACGCACTTCCGATAATGCGAATCTTTCAACAGAGCCCTCTTCTTGGCAGGGTCGTTTCCCACGTCAGCCAGTGCCCGCTTCAGCAACGCTTCCAAGTCGTCGACGTCCATCTCTTCCTCTGAAAGGCACGGGATGAACGCGAACGGGCTCTTTGGCGCGCATGCATTCGCAAGGCCCTTTATGCTCAGCGACCCTTCGAATCTGCGACGAGTCGCAGGCATCGATTTGCGGAACGTTTCGCTTCGATAGCTATCAATCGAGGTGAGCGTTGGGAGATAAGTCGCTATGTCCTTACCGACCTCTCCACCGAGTCCGCGCGTGTACTTGAAGACAGGCATGTTGTTGGGCCGTTGGCGCACGTACATGTTGAGGTAGTTCTCGACGATGAACTTTGGGTCATAGCGAAGGTTATCGAGCACGATGTCCTCGAAGATATCTTCAGGTGAAATCGGCTTTCCGATGCTACTTGGTGACACCGACAGGCCGATGACGATCTTCTGGTCCGGGTCAAGGTCGTTGAGGACATTGTCTATCCCTGAGACGATGATGTCGGAACTCGGGTCGATATGCTCCGCAAGCCTGAACACGCTGCCCCTCAACTCGCGGATAAATCGCGTGCTATACATTTTCCGGAAGCTGCGCATCGCATCGTAGATCGACTCGAAGTCATCCGTGGTGATCTTCGTCATCGAAAGCGTACGGCCACCGAAACTCATAGCAATCTCGCCAACAGAGGTGTCGGTTGCGTGCTGAACGAAGATGAGCCGCTTGCCCAGCCGTTTGAGCTTGTCATCTGGTAGGCATTCGCAGATGTCACCCAGTATCGACCTGATGTTCTCGTCTTGAATCGAATAACCGAGGAAGATGACGGGATACTCGACGAAGAGGGTGAGCAGCTTCGCCGAGAGATGCTTCCTCTTCTGCGCGAACTCCGCATAGTCAGCGCTGGTCAGGACGATGCTTCCCGCCCTCGAGACTGAGCCATGGATCTTGTATATCTCCTGAGAGAAAGCCTGGTCAGAGAACAGGAGGTCGCTTTCTCCGACGTAGGTCGTGAAACCAGGGAATAGGGTCTCACACATACAGTCATAATTCGTGGTGATGATGCCGGCAACTTTTTCCCTGCCCGCCTTCGCCAGCTTCTCAGTTTCGGCGCTCTCGACGAGACGAGCTCTCGCGATCTTATCTGCGACGTAGATCTTCATGGGCGAAGCGTCCCCGGTAAGCTCGTCACTGTGATCTTCGCGGAAGGCAGCGAATTCATCCGATGCAAAGAGCTCGTGGTTTACTTCGCTTTCCATGAGCGTGGCAACGTACGGCAGTTCGGACTCGACCTTGCCGTTCTGGACAGCAATCTTCGCCTGGCTCTTGAAGCGCGCGAAGGCATATGGGTCGTCAAGCACCTCGGCGCAGATATCCGAAAGCAGGCCCTCCCATCCCGGCGTGCCGCAGTAACGACGGGAGAGGCCAGAGCCGATGAAGAGAAACGGATAACGCCCGGCATCATCAACAGCTTTGTGGATTATCGATTTGATTCTCTCGTCCATAATCTTTCCTCCTGTACCAATCGACATGCTCGTGAAATGTTATCCCACCAACTTCGGCGAGTGCGGGCTGAAAGCATCGTTGCCGTTCTGCCCGTCGACCAATCCGCACGCGAGACTCAGCGGCACAACTGCAGCGTTCTCGACCTCCACGCTAAGCACGTAGTGGAAGTCCGCCCCCTGGCTCCCACGATTCCGCTCGTAACCAATGGCGGCCAGCCGGTCGGCTAGTTCGTCTCTCGAAACCAGCTCGTTAGCCTTCACCTTGCAAAGCATGGGTTCAAGTTCGTAAGTGTTTGTCTCGCTGATTGCGTTCCTGTAGAAGCGGAAATGGGTCGTACGAAAGAGATCTTTATGATGGGAGTACACGTGCCCGTCCTTAATGGCGTAGAAGTAGAAAAGGAACTCACCGCCCTCGTTTAGCCTGCCGCTACTTTCAAGGAAGCGGTAAATTTGTGGCGCTACAACGGAGAGCCGATTACGCTTCCGAAGCGATTTGCCCCACGAGCTGAGTTTATTGAATACCACAACGATATGATATTTAAAGGGTAATTGGACTATCTCCCGACCAAACGAGGATTCGGATTGGCTTGCTGAAATGTGGCAGTGCCCTGTTCTAAGCAACGTATTTGCGATAGAGTCGCGCGGGAACGGTGCTCGGGGCCGTTGCACCAGTAGCAAATTACTTATATCGAGCGATGTGATGCTGCGATTTCGGAAATGCTTGCCTGGTTGCGGCGCCGACTTCGAAAAGCTGGTTTTTATTTCCATTACAGCTGAAACAGGCCGTCAAAATTCATGGAAGATCTTTTCGATAGTAATGGATGAACTGAGGAGGTTTGTCTGGAGGGTGGATCGAGGTTCAAGATTGTTGCGCTCTGAAACGTTTCAGCTGAGGTCGGAGAGCGATCGCATGAGTCGATTTATATTTCGGCAGCGTTGCATCCATAGAAGAGAGAGGGATGCGTATTCGTTTGGCAGCGAGGGCGTGAGTGGGCGGAAACTTCGTGGCGTACAGCAATAAGGCTATACCTAAAAGCCTTTGTGTTGAACGGGTTTTCGCGGGAGCGGAGGGTGCGTGCCGCGAGGGACGGTCCGCGGCACGACCGACCCGGCGCGGCATCCGGAGCGGACGCGGATGCGGCGCGGACGGCCTCTGACGGGCGAGCATGCGACAGTGGTTGCCCTGCTGGGCGGCAATAAGCTCGAATCGAGCACGAGCGATTCTTGTCCGGGCGAAGCGTTACAACTGGATTTGTTCTGTTGCCGACTGATCTTGAAGCATGTTGGAAGAAACGGAATTATAATTATTTATTTGTCTGTATCTATCGAAATGGAGACCGAGCGCGTGGAAAACGAGAGGAACATAACGGCAGTTGACCTTTTCGCCGGCTGCGGCGGAATGTCCCTCGGCTTCGAAAAGGCTGGCGTCAATGTTGTGGCTGCCTACGACAATTGGGACGCTGCCATTGATGTCTATCGCGCTAACTTCCAGCATCCTGTTTTCAAAAGGGATCTCTCCGACGTTTCCGTATCCGAGGAAGTTGCCGGCTTCGCTCCGGATATCATCATCGGCGGGCCTCCTTGTCAGGATTTCTCGCAGGCCGGCAAGAGATCCGAGGATGGTGGGCGCGCAATCCTCTCTGTTAGATATGCCGAGATCATCGCGAGGTGCAAGCCTCGCTTCATCGTTATGGAGAACGTCCCACGCGTTCGAACGAGCAAATCCATGGAAGCGATTCGGGCCACCTTCAAAGCGCAGGGTTATGGCTTGAGTGGGCGAGTGATGGATGCAAGCCTGTGCGGGGTCCCCCAAGCTCGCAAGAGATACTTCTTGATCGGATGCCTTGGGGCGCCCGACGGGTTCCTCGACCCATATCTTGAGAAGGGCCTTTCTGACCATCAGATGACAATTCGTGAGTATCTCGGTAACGAGCTTGGAATTGATTACTACTTCAGAATTCCGCGAAGCTACACGAGGCGGGCCATCTTCAGCATCGACGAGCCCTCGGTCACTATTCGTGGTGTGGACAGGCCGATACCGCCGAACTACAAGCTTCACCCCAACGACGCGGCGGACCTCAGTCAAGCCCGGTGCTTGACTCCAAAGGAACGCAGTAGGATCCAGACTTTCCCGGAGTCTTTCAAGTTCTTTGGGAGTAAGACGGATGTCAACCAGATGGTGGGCAACGCCGTACCGGTAAACCTTGCCACCTACGTTGCACGAGCGCTACTAGAGTACAGGAGGGATGTGAGCGATGGACTGCGTTGATCTTTTCTCGGGATGCGGCGGTATGTCGCTCGGATTCCAGAATGCGGGCTTCAACATAAAGGCGGCGTTTGATAACTGGCAGGCGGCTGTCGACATCTATTCGGCAAACTTCGACCACCCGGCATTCAAATACGATCTTTACGATGCGGAAGCGGTCCCGAAAATTGAAGAGTATTCGCCGTCGATGATAATCGGTGGCCCCCCTTGCCAGGACTTCTCCATTGCGGGCGCCAGACAGCGCGGCAAAAGGGCCAATCTCACCATCCGATATGCTGAGATAGTTCGGGACGTCAGACCCGAGTGGTTCGTCATGGAGAATGTTTACAATATCGAGCGGATGGACGTCCTGCCCGAGGCGCTGGAAATATTCCGCAATGCTGGATACGGTCTCACGAGGCGCGTCCTCAACGCCAGTCTATGTGGTGTGCCTCAGATTCGCAGGCGCTTTATCCTTGTCGGTCATCTTGGTGATAAAGATGACTTTCTCGGCGAACTCTTGGATTCAAGGCTGAGCGACAAGCAGATGACCGTCAGGGATTACCTTGGCGATTCGCTCGGCACGCAATACTTCTACATGCATCCACGCAACTTCCAGCGTAGGGGCGTCTTCACGATTGACGAGCCAGCGGTAACGGTACGAGGCACCAACCGTCCGATACCGCCAGCATATAAGAGGCATCATGCCGACAAGGCTGATATTTCTGAAGGTGTGAGAGCCTTAACATACAAGGAGCGCAGCTATCTGCAAACCTTCCCCGAAGAGTTTGAGTTTGTCGGGTCCAAGACAGACA
Source organism: uncultured Collinsella sp. (assembly GCA_902475785.1). Taxonomy (GTDB): domain Bacteria; phylum Actinomycetota; class Coriobacteriia; order Coriobacteriales; family Coriobacteriaceae; genus Collinsella. Next base: position 18,830 of record CABSAN010000018.1, on the reverse strand, counting down.
TTGAGCAGGCGATTGGCAATGCCGTGCCAGTTAAGCTTGCTGAGTACGTTGCTAGATGCATAGCTGACTATGCAGCAGATTAATTGTGGTGGTTGCCATGTCCTTTGTCGATGAATGGAATTTGAGCTATCCCATTCCGAATTCTATATATAGCGAGAATACGCTATCCGTTCGCGGGAGAACAGTTGGACAAGGTGGTGCTGGACAGTACGAACTCAAAGGTTCAGGCTCTCTTGCAAACGGGGATACGCTGACTGCAGTTGACATTATCGGACACGCAATCATCTTGGAAGTAGTCGTACCCTCTACTGGGCAAGTTGTCTCCCTTGGCACGCGTTATCCCGTTGCAAAAAAAGGCGGAAAAGTACGTGTGCAAATACAAGGAGACGGGGCAAAGCGTCCAAATGTCGGCAACTTGTTTGCCGCACTGCTGTTGTTGCCAGTGACGGGCAAAGTAAACGATTCATCGCCGTTGCAAGAGGACGGTTTTGCGGAAAGGACATTCTGGATGGATGCAGCCGAAGTAAAGCCTGTGGGCGTCTCCGAAGATGCATATATCTTGGAGCTAACGAAACTCTTCTTCGCCACTGGAAGCAGATACAAAGACGGGCAGTTTTCGGGTGCGATAGATTACGACTACAAGTCGAGAATTGACGATCTTATTGCCCTTTGCAATCGCGGATGCAAGATGAGGGCTGGTAGCCTGACCACGGCATTCAAGTATTTCGCTGACGTTTACGCAGGGAAACTTGAGTTTGATTACAGCGTGGCTGAGTTCATGCGAAACCTCATAGCGAGCCAATTGATTGCCGAAGAGGGCATCGACTACGAACAAGGCGATGACGTGCTGCCCGCAATGCATCAACTAATCGACCTTGCTGCAAAGAATTCATCGAAAGCATCAAGCAGAGAGAAGAGGACTTTTCAGCTAAACAACCTTCCAGCTGAATTTAAAACCGACTTCTCCAGGCGCTACATCACGTCACTACTGGCAAAGCCCTTTGTCATCCTTGCTGGCAACAGCGGAACAGGCAAGACGCGGATTTCCAAGCGTTTTGCAAAGTACCTTGAGGTCTTGGATGAAGACGGGGAGCCAAACTGGTTGCTCGTCCCGGTCGGTGCCGACTGGACCGACAACACCAAGGTGCTGGGCTTCTTCAACCCGATTGCAGACGGCGGCAAAGGCGCGTACGAAGAGACCGGCATACTGAGACTCATCGAACGGGCCAACGCTAACCCCGAGGTTCCGTATTTCCTCATCCTCGACGAGATGAACCTGAGCCATGTCGAGCGGTATTTCTCAGACTTCCTCAGCCACATGGAGACCATCGGCGAGGATAACCTCATCGTGCTTGATGGGTACGGCGATGGCGGTGCTGGCAGGCTGCCCTATCCGCAGAACCTGTTCGTTGTCGGCACCGTGAACATCGATGAGACCACTTACATGTTTAGCCCCAAGGTGCTCGACAGGGCAAACGTCATAGAGTTCAAGCCGTCGAAGGCCGAAGTCCTCGCAGGGTTCAAAGCCATCGAGGATGCGCCGGACGTTGCCGTCGCAGCTTCCGGCGTCCCCCAGGCTTTTCTGCGTCTCGCCAAGGACATATGGGAGGGAGCCAATTACATCAGCGAAGATGATGCTAACGCCATCTTCGAGAAGTTCGGCAAGCTGTATGAAGAGCTGGAGAAATGCGGCTATGAGTTTGCCTTCCGCACCGTGCGCGAAGTGCGAATGTACGTTAATGCCGCGCACGAGCTTGACGGCGAGAACTACGAACTCGAGCGTTCTGTCGATGAGCAGATTGTCCAGAAGGTGCTGCCGAAGCTCCATGGTAACAAGCGTGAGATCGGCAATCTGCTTAAAAGCCTGAAAGACATATGCGATGGCGAGCTGAGCTCCGTTAAGATAAGCCAGATGGCAGCGAAACTCGATAACGTGCAGTATGCGAGCTTCATCTAGCCTATGGACGGCAGCATCGGCGCAATCCGCTTTGCAGCGGATGGAAGAACAATAGCCAGGCTCTACCAGAGCGGTGCGCATGACCGAGTCGATTGGGACGAGGAACAGCAGACCGGGCTAACCGGGCTGACGTGTTTCGGTCTCAAGCCGGAAGCATCCCAGAATGGCGCTGGTTCAACACCAGCCTTCGCCGTCAAGGACGGTCTTGACGGGAGTCCCACGCTTCGAATCAACGAAACCACATGTTATGTGCTCGAATACGAGCGGACCCCTGATGGTGGCCTGCATCCTCGCGCCTCGTTCCAAAACGAAGGCAAGAATATCAGGTGCGACAGAAACGGCAATAGTGTCACCTTCCAGTTCGTGAACTATCTCGGGCGTTCGAGGATTCGATTCGGCGAGGAAGCTGATGCGCCGATGCTACAGTTCGAAGTCGTCCCGCTCAAGATTGGCTATGAAGACGATTACATCGAGCTCACCGAGGAGCTTGCCGCAAGGTGCGCTGCGCTGCTCCTTGACTACTCGGGCTCCACGTCGAACGTTTACAAGCAAGCCGACGAGAATCGCGAGACGCTGCTTGAGCAGTTCGTCTTCCTGCGGCAGTTCTGCTACGAACCGAACCTCCAAGCCCTCTTCGAGGCGATAAAGAGGAACCCTGATAGGACGCTGGATCACGAGGACGAGCTGCGGTCGGTTGGGGCTGGCATGCCGTCCCGGAGGTTTTATACGAACCCCTTCTCGAACAGCCGGATGTGGACGCGCTTGAACTGCGGCGGCGATGCGGGAGGCGTCTACCTCCCCCAGATGGTCAGCGTCACGCGCAAGTACGACCTGCTCGACACGCCCGCCAATCGGTTTGTGAAATTTGCCCTGCATGAGATTGACCGGATCTGCACCTCTCTGATGACTGTCCTGGATGCCGAGAAGGGCGATACTCGGCAGACGGAGTGTTATCGCGAAGCCGCCGCGCTGCACGCCATGCTGGATACGATACTCAGCGACGCCTTCTTCGACGATGTCGGCACCCTGCAGATGATGCCTCAGAACAACCAGGTGTTGCAGAAGCGCGAGGGATACTCGCAGATCTTCTTCGCATATTCCATGCTCGATATGGCGCTGCAGCTCGACTGGAAGGGCAAGGATGACATCTACGAGGGCGAATCGAAGAATGTGGCCCTCCTCTACGAGTACTGGATCTTCTTTGAGCTGTACGACATCGTAAGGGGGATCGAGGGGTGCGAGCCGATAAGCACCGATGACCACCCATTTATCGGGACGAATCCCGACGGTGGGCTGTCAATATCCCTCAAGCAGGGCGTACGCTCCTGCCAGTCATTCCAGATTGCGCAGTGCGGCGCGAAGGTAAACCTCTACTACAACCGCACCTTCTCGCCCCGTGACTTTCATGCCACTCGTTACGAGGGTTCGTACTCGAGACCGTTCAGACCCGACTACACGCTCGCGATATTCCCGGATGCTTATACAAACGAGCGAGCCGCAGTGCAAGATGGAGCTGTTGCATTCGTCCACTTCGACGCCAAGTACCGCATCACCGACTTGACGGGGCTTGTCGGCAAGGATGTGGGCACCGAGGAGGCAGAGCGCGAGGAACTTAACGAGGAGAAGGCGGCCTCCACCACGAACACCTACAAGCGCGGTGACCTGCTGAAGATGCACACGTACAACGACGCGATACGGCGCACGGTTGGCAGCTACGTGCTTTATCCGGGGTCGGGCGAAACGGGCGAGAAGGGCCAATTCCGGCTCTTCGAGGAGATTTTGCCGGGTGTCGGCGCTTTCGCCATGAAGCCGAGCATCAGCAGGACGGCAGAGAATGCGTTGCGCGATTTCATAGAGAAGGTCATCGGCGAGAACACGGCAAGCAATACGCGGCTGAACCGGCTGAGCTACTTCACCGAAATGGTTGTGGCTGAGCCTCCAAGCGCGGGCAAGACGGATAGCGACTCCTACGGGCATGGTGGCGAATCGTTCGTGATTGGCTACATTCGAGGGGACTCTCCCGATGACTACTATCACTTTCTCGAAAGCAGCGGCAGGCTCCGCAAGGGCGGGCGCTTTCTCTTCTACTTCTATGCCATTAAGGACGGGCATGTCTACTCGCACCATAAGGATCTCTTCCGCACGTCGTGGTTCCGCTTCTATCGGAACGCCATAAGCCAGACGAACACCTACGAGATCGAGCCTGTGGCGTGTCGCATAACCTCGAATGAGCTGGTTTCGAGGGACGAGCTGGCCAACCGCCTGGCCGACCTTGGCTACGTGCGGGATCGTGGGAATCAGGGTGCCGACTTCTACTATGTCCTGTCCGTGCGGGTGGAAGATGACGCGGCAGAACCCTTAAGCCTGGGGCGCAGGGCGGTGGATGAACAGAACGGCAACGATGCGTTCAGCCCCCACTCGCCAAAGATTGTTGGGTGATCATCTGGTCATTTTCAGAGTAGCGGTAACACCTACGGGCGCGCGAGGGGCAACGCATGAGGCCAATCGTCTACAACGGGGTTGACCTGTCGGGCGTGTGCTCTGCCGAGGTCATCGAGAAAGTTGCCCTGCCCGTGGAGGCGGAGACCCTGGCGGTGCCGAGGCGTGCCGGCGCACTGCTGGTGGCGGGGCGGCTGTCCCCCAGGCTAGTGCGGGCGCGGCTGTTCATGGACACCCGCCCGCGCCTTCAGGACGATGTTCGGCGACAGGGACGACGCAGCGGCGCTGCCACGTCGCGCAGGTAGCGGAGGAGGGTTGCTCCCAATGGCCCGCGGCGTCCGCGCCCCGGTGCCACCCCGTGACCGGCGGCTTCGCTCGAAGCCGCTACATCAGGCTCGTTCCCGCTTTTCCGGGTCATATCCCTTCGTATACACGGTAAAGCTAAGGCTATCTATCGTGCCGGTGCTGTAGACGCATGCGTCGGGCGCGCTCCGTGTGCCTTGGGCGGTCGGGTCGGTCGAGACACAATCGTCCCTATCTATTCCAAGCAATGGAATGGGCTTTGCCACCTGGTCGGCGCTATTAATTTGCGCAATGATCTCCAACAACTCGTATAACTTGATAAGCCATGAGCTGTATGGGTGCTCGCCGGGTCCCTTGTGCTTCAGCGTGCACTTTGATTGCGGGCTTTCGGCGAGCTGGCTCAAGCGTTCAAAAAGCGCCGGGTACTCGGCTTCGGGAAACTCGACTTGTACATACTGTATGCCATTGAGGATGAATCCGTACCACAGTACGGGGTATGGAAAACCGTTCCTATCTGGTCGCCTGATTTTTGTCCTGCAATTGGGCTGGTTGACGATAGACAGCCATGCCGCATAGAGCTCGTCGGAAATTAGGTCGCTCGCTTGGTATGTTGGGCCAAGACCATCGAGAACAAAATTGCCAAGGCTGTCAAAATAGTGGGCACAATCCGTTAAACCCTTTTCGTATGCCGTGTCGGCTTTTCTCCGTATATTGAGTGCGACGTCGCGGGGTGATTTGCGACCAAGATGTTTTTTGGCGTTGTGCCGCGGGTTGCAATAGAGCTTGGTCGCCGCGTTATATCGATCGCAGTACTTGCTGTTAGGGCCGGTCGGAAAAAAGAGCGAACCACAGGTTTGGCATGTTATCGGCATAATGCCGCACAGCAGCAGCTCGTGGAGGATGCGGGCATAAAGGCTTGCAAAGGAACATTCCTCTTCGGTGAAGTAAAGCTCTCCTGCCTTTGCAATAACAGCTTGAAGCCTTACGAGCCTATTGAGGTTTTCCTGGTCGTTAAGCTCTGCATACGTATGGAAGTCTCCATTTGCGTAGATTTGGTTCTCGCGCATAGCCTCGAGATAGTTCTTGCGAAACGCCTGCATAAAGGGGGCGCTATTCATGCGTTTTATATCGCTCAAATGTTCTTCGAGCTTTTGAGCCGTTTCGTTTCCGGGCAAGTGCTTTTTGGCTGCGTATGCAAAAGCGTCGCCAAAGCGGATGATTGCCGGCAGCTGATTATCGAATAATCGAAATTGTCGCGGGTCGCTTGTTTTGATGGCGGCTGGGAAAAACTCTTCGTTTTGCGCGAGCAGGCTAGGTGCCTCGGTGTTTTTAAGCAGCGGGGCAAGCTCCAGACATTCCTGATAAAAAACAATGAGAAGCGCTCGAAAGAGATCGGTATTGGTGCAAACGCAAGCTGTTTCTATCTGCGAGTTGACCTTTGGATAGTTGTCTCTTGGATTGTCGCGTTTATACGGCACCGGTTCTGTTAGCCCGGTCTTGCCGTTGGTAGTTGTAATGTCCATGTCGTTCGACACGAGCTTGAGATAGGAGCTGAAGAGGGACGCCATTTCTTGCTTATTGAGTTGGGCCGATGTCGTGATCACCGCGCGGTACAGGCGGTTGATTTCGTTGCACTCAATAGCGTTGTTGTTCATCCAGCAGCTGTAATAGCGATAGTCGGGAATCGCTGTGATGTTCATGACACACTGCCTGCAGACATTTTCAAGGAGATACCTGGCCATGCCAGATATCTCTCCGTGTGCATGGCGCGTAATGGCTTTATCGAATATCGGAGCAAAGAAATCGAGGTCGCGTTCCTTTTGTTTTTGAAGGTTGACTTCGATTTCGGCTTCGTTCAATTCTGCTTGCGCGGACTCTTGGTCGGAATCGTCTGGATCGAGCCAGTCGTCATGGTCTGGTTCGGCTGCGTAGTCCATCGAAGCGTGTTGCGCATCGTGGGGAGCAGGGGGCTGACGAATGGCGTTCTGCAAATCGATGTAAAAGCGCAATTTTGCTCGCTCACGAAAGTGGCCCCCAATCTCGTTGAAAAGCGAGCTTAAGTCGACGCGTAATAGGTCGTTGGCTACGGAGACGAGATTCCATGCGCTTGCATTGCCGGTTGCGTTTCCGTCATCGGCGCAATCAATCTCTGGCGTTCTGTTAAGAAGAAGCATGCGGGGATTGACGGGAGAGCGAAGAAAGCCAGCCTCGAAACCCCAGCTAAACGGCTCTTTTTCGGAATCAAGCATTAATGCTCCAAACAGCCAAAATTTAAAACCCGATAAAAGTCATATTACGCGGCTGTTTGCGGCTGTTCAATGGAATCAAGCGAAAAGGCTTAAAACCAGGGAGGCCGTTATGTCCGATTGCATCAAGCTCAACAAAGGAAACATCGATGTATGCGAGCGCGAGGTTATCGTTCTTCGCGAGATCATCGCTGCCGCCATGGGTCGTTTGCACCAGATGCGCAAGCAGTGCGAGCGCGGCTATGTGTCTTCGGAGGATTTCGAGAATGCGTTGGATGCGTACGGAGTAATCAGTGAGCGAGTCGATGAGCTTGACCAGCTTGGTTTCGAGTTCAGATGGTCGTCAGTCCCCGATGCCGGAATCGATGAGAACGACGGGCTCGAATGGATCGAGGACGACAACCCTCCGCGTGAGCGCGGTTTTGATATTGCTTGTTAATGTGACCGAACGGTTGATTGGAGACAAAATGTATCCGTACTACGAATGTGACAACTATCCCATGAGCATTACAGATGATGACGGCCCGTTTCTGATCATGGAGGCGAGGCTGTCTGGCGACGACGAGCTCAATGATGATTTTAGGAAAGGCGCCAGTTATAGATGCTCGTGTGCGACTGTTTCTGCGGCGATTGATCTTTGCAGGTCGATGACGGACGGCGATGCCGATCCTTGGTATGAAAGTTGGGAGAAGGCGGTTGAGCGTTATCCGCTCGAGAAATGCGAGGATGCGACAACGCTGTATTGGATCGAGCCGACCGATCCGCACAAGGCGCTGTGCGCCCTCCAACCCCATTGCGATCTTGAGCCATACGTGGCTGAGGCAATTGGCGCAGTTGACACGTATCTACTGGAGTGCGCGGACTATCCCTTTACGGTCGATCATTTAGATCTAAAGGACGTTGACGTCCTGCTCAGCGCTGCTTGGGGATTGGCTCGAGTCCTCGAAGAAACTTGGGGCACTTGCGACCCTGATGATGTTTTGGAAAAGATCGAGGATGCTACGTACAGTGCGTATATAACGGTTAAGGACCTGATCGCGGGCGAAGAGGCGGCCAAAGCCAGCGCAAAGTCCGATGACAATCTTTAGCCACCGCACTGAACGGCGCGACCGATCGGAAGGCTGCCGGGAAAAGCTTTAGCAAGCGCCCCGACCAGGTTCAGGAGTCTGCCGCCGATGCATCCCTGATGCGTGTCGCCCTTGCAGTGATCGATGCCAAAGAGCGCGAGGCGTTGGAGTGCGATCTTAAGAAACTGCTCGCTTCGTGCGAGTAGTCGCTGACTGCTCCTCTTTCCTTTCTTTCTTCTCTCAAGCGGCATGGACGCCGCCGCCTTGACCGCCCAGCGCGAGTTTTGTCCGCACGGGATGGTATCAAACACGTGTAACAACTAAATCGGAGGTTTGACCATGGCTATGTGGGATCTCAACTGCCAATCGAATCCGTCGTCTGCGGACGACAAGGAGCTCGCTCCCTATCTTGCACGTCAAAAGGCGATGCGCGAGTTTTTTGAGCGTGCGCTGTTTGCCCCCAAGGATCAGGGCAACAATGGCCTGTACTTTTTGGGCGCCACGACGGGCTCGGGTTAAAACTATACGGCCGAGCAGGTCACAGCCGACCTCATCGCCGGTGGCTGGGACGATTCGGGCTGTTTTAACAAGTGCCCGGGCCGTCGTTACCTGGTGTTTGTGGTGCCGGGTAAGGACAACCGCGACAACTACGTTGCGAGCGTGCGCAAATTGCTGGTTGAACAGGGCATGGATGGCGATGCCGCGCAGCGCATGGTGTTCGATCTTCCGCGTGCGGGCGATAACATCCTGCATTGGATTGAGACTACGCGCGGTAAGGGCGCCGTGGGCGTGCGCGACATTCCGTGTCCCATCGAGGCGGACGACGAGAGCTCTCATCGCATCATTAAGCGAGCGTGGGGCAACGCGATGGAGATCGCCGATGACCTTTTGGGCATCCTTGACACTCGAAATCGTCTGGGAGGTGTTGCAGACCGTTTGACCCCCGCCCTTCGCGACAAGCTATCGTCGGCGGATGCGAGCTTGCGTTGGGCTGTGAGCCACGAGCTCAAAAACATCACGCGCGGCATGGAGGTGATCCCCCAGATTTGGCCGTCTGCCCTGCTCAATGACGAGAGCATACCGCATGTGATTGCCCTGACGCCGCAAAAGCTCATCAATAGGATCGATACAGTGACCGGTGCAGGCGTTGTGCTCTTTAACGCAATGGCTGCCGAGAAGGGCCTGTTTATCTTTGATGAAATCGACCACATGAAGGCCGACATACTGTCGACGCTGACAGACGATCCCGTGACGTTTCAACCGGACGAAGTATTGCGTATCCTCGATCGTCATTTTAACGGCGGTGTGGTGGACCCCTTGCTACTGGGGAATCGAGATCAATGGATGGCGGTCTATACGCACGCTTCCACGTCGGGCGATCACAAAGGGTCAAACGCCGAGAGGAACAGGGTTTCGCGGGCGAGCGTAGAGGAAGATGCCGAAGAAATCGCCAAGGATGCCAAGAAAATTCAAAAGGCACTCGCCTCTTGTATTAAGGACATGAAACTGCGTCCGCCTTTTGCGCTGTCTGACGAGGCGAAAGAAGAGCAGCTCTCCGGTCGACATCTGTTTGGCAGCGACGATATTTCGGTGGGCGACAACTCGGCGAATCCGTTGCGCTTCAAACTCAATGAGGGCGGTACTCGCAATATGATTATCACTCGCGGAGGGAGTGGGCAGCAAACCGTCAGCAAGGCGGTGCGTCGTGCACGCGGTCTGGTCAGGATGGTGGTGGGTCATCTCGCCCGTTGCGCCACGCTTATGGACAAGCTGTACTACGGCAGCATTTCGTACAAGGACGACCTTTCGCGCAAGAACATCATCGATGCCCTGGGCATTAGGAACAACCAGACCAGCGAGAAGTATTTTTGGGATTCGTTGATGCTGGCGCTGTTCTTTAAAGATCGCAAGAATGACGAGATCGATGCCGCCGACGACTCGATGTATGCGCGTGGTGTCGATTATCTAGTGATGGAAACCACCATCGAGCACATGTTTACCACGTACCTAACCAGCCACGGCATTGAGCGCATGCCCGAGGCCTACCTTGCCTCCATTGCCGCCAAAGCGCCTTGCGTGTGCATGAGCGCAACATGGAGTGCGCCGACCGTCAAAAACTTCAACCTCGATTACCTTGACGAGGTTCATGGCGTGGTTCGCAAGGACGCTTGGATTGGCGAGCTCAACCAGGAAATCGTGCGACAGACTAAGCTGTTTAACAAACAGGCTGCGAAGGAGTACGACGTCGATATTGCCTGGGTGGATGAGTCCAAGGAAATTGCCGGCATGGTCGCGCTGGCAGGCGGCGCCTTTGGCGGCATCATTGTGTCGCCCGACGAGGTGTACGAGCGCGCGATGCGGTTCTTTGACGGGATTGGCGTGAGTGAGGGACTTGCGGTGCGCTTGCGCTTAAAGATTGCTGACAGGGTGGGCGTGAGCGACGCCAAGAGCATCGAGTTTGAGCTGAAGCGCCTGAGCAAGACGCTTGTTGCCGTGAGTACTTGGGCCCGTGGTGTGGCGCGTAACGAGCAACGGGCGGGAGCCGTTTTTACCACGCGCCACATGGGAAACCATGGCGAATTCAATAGTCTGGCGCTGGATCTTGCGCGCGAGATTGTCGCGGAGCTGGTGATTAGAAACATCAAGTGCCCCGAGATGTCGTACGAGAAATCGCTTGAGGCCGCCAAGGACATGGTGCCGTGCTTTAACGCTGCGGAATGGGATGCAGGTTGGCGTGGCGCTCAAAAACGTCTCGAGCTGGGCCAGCCGACCCTGATGTTTATCAATCTTTCGGCCGGTGGCTTTTCCAAGAATCTCAAATACAAGGTGCCGGAGAATCTGTGCGACATGGTTCATCAGGTCGATTGCGGCTTTGAAAATGCCGACCGTCGCCCCAAGATGGATCTTGATTTCTTATATATCGAGTCGCCCACAAGTCGTTTGACCTGGGGAGTGGAGATCAACTCAAATAAGTTTGTCCAGCAGGCGCTACTTGGCGTGGTGGAGCAGGAGGAACTGGTAGCGCGCGGCGAGGTTCCGTTTACTCAAAAGCGCCGGAACGTACGGATGCTTCTAACTGGCGTTAATAAGAGCCTGCCGGTGCGCGACACCCTCTCTTATCAGGTCGAAGGCGCTCGCATTGTGGCACAGGCTGTGGGTCGCCTGATGCGCACGAGTGTAAAGATGCCTTGCGTGCAGGTGCTGCTCGACCGCGAGATTGCGAACGATTGCAACTTTTCGTTCTTGCATGATTTGCCGATGGGCTACGAGCTTGAGCAGGTGGTTGGTGCCTGCGCCGCTGCCAACAACCATATGACGGACAACAAGGAACACGCTGCCGTTAAGCAGCAGAACCTTGCCGCCTTTAGGAACAACCTTGCCAAGCAAAAGCACGAAAAGCTGGCGTGGAAAGTTACCTCGCTAAACGCCGGGGACGAAGATCTCACTGCTTTTGATGGCGAGCGCGACTTTTACCTGCATCATTTTTGCCTGCCGTGGGAAGATCTCGCGCAATACCCAGAGCGCCGGAGTACCGCGCTGCGCATGTCGCATGCTGCAAATGGCTATGCCTATGCAGAAGGCGGGGCATGCAAGGTGCCGCACTTTGAATTCCCTAGCTACGATGGTGAGCCCGTCGAGCAGATTGCTGCTCGTCTGGAGGATCGTTGCCACTGCAAGGAGGGCTTAAAGGGCGCGACGGTTCGCCAGGTGAGCCAGGCGGCGGCGCGCGTACCCGAGCTGCTGTCAATTCGCGAAGTGCGTGAGCGTTGGTCGAGCGACGGGGTGCCCACAACGCTGCAGCCGGCGGCGACGGCGCACATGACGCCCTATATGTTCCAGGCGGTCTACCTGGGTGAGCTGGGAGAATCTGCCGGAAGGGCAATCTTTGAGGCATATTACGACGGCCGCTATTCGCTTACGCGTGGCGATGCGGCACACGCCGAGACAGGTGGCGACTTTGAGGTGCTCGATGCTGCTGGCAACACGACCGGGGTATGGATCGATTTTAAGCACTATCGCATCGGTGCCTATATCGCTTATGTTCGCGACGGTCGCGAGGCGTCGGATGCCGAGCGCTTTAGGGCGAAGGCTCAAAAGGTTGGGGCGAAACGCCTGCTAATCGTCAACGTTTTGGCTGATGAGGCAGCGCTTGAGTGCGTGCCCAAGGCACTCGATGCTGAGGGGACTGTGTTCTCCGTTCCTTATATGGCCGCCGACGGTGCAATCAATTTGGAGATGATGGAGGCGATCGGCCGTGCAATCGAAGCATAACCAGCCGTGCGGTTTGGGAGACATCGCCGTATCAGAGCTCGTGTTGCAGCTCGATGCCGCTGCTGCCGAGGAGCGCTACTCGGTCTTTTGGTGCAACGTCGGCGATGCGGGCAAGCATGCCGTGGCGAACTTTATGGCCGATGTGTGCCAGACGGGCAAGGTCGTCGCGCTCACGCAGCTTGCAGACAACCGCGTCTTTCTGATGGTCAAAGCGGGCGTGCAGACGGGCGACCTTAATGCCTCGCTTTATCAGGAGCAGATAGTTCCGATTAAAACTAATTGGAACGAGTTGGACGATTACGTTGCGTTCCGCTTGCTGTTCAACTCCTGCTCTCAGTTTGAGGGGATTGAGGACGAAGTTCCCAATGACACCGGGCACCTGTATGTCATTAGCGCCAAGGGTGCCCGCCGCGATGCTGTCGAAAGCGACGGAAGGGGACCTGCCAAGATCGAAACGGTTGAAATCGTTATCGATGAGGATTGCACCTTTGATCTTAAGATTCGGACGTTTACCAAGCGCCGTGTGCTTATTGGCAGGGCACAAGGTGACGAGAAAGAGCTCGAAAAGATTAAGAGCCAAGTGGGCTACAGGCTATCGCCCGTGGCGACGATGGTGCTTGCCCACGAACAAAAAGACGAGTACATCCTGCGCCGAGCCAAGGGCGACAAGCCGTCCAAGCGCCGTGATCTGACGTTCTCGGCCCAGGCGGACAAGGTCGCCTATACCAAGAAGGGCATTTTGTATCGAGAGCTGCAGATTCTCGAACGCCGTTACAGCGACTTCGCCCGGGTGACGCTCATGGAATACCCGCGTAAGAGTTTCTACGAGGTGCTCAAGGGTGATGAGTACGCGCGCGTGGTTGCGGAGCGCATGGCGGGGCAGCGAATCGTGGTGTCGTTTGCGCGCAATGGGCTTGCCGAAGTGGCGCGCCAGCTGGCCGATCGACTTAACGATTCCTCGTGGGGCGTTCGCGCAACGTATGGCGGAAGGGCCGTGGATTCGCGGGCGCTGAACCTTGTCGTTGTGCCCAATGAGGTTGCTGAGGACGACGGCTATGCCTTACATGCTGGCGTGGTGGAACAGCACGTGACACCGGATGTGTGCGAGCCACTGTTTAAGGTGGCGCCAAAGCAAAAGGATCGCAATGCGCAAGAGGCGATCCTGGGCGCCATGCTCAAAGAACTGCTGGTAAAGCAGGATGTTGTCGACGAGCGGGTGACGGCGTTTGATCTTGATGCTTTGGATATTGAGTCGGTGACGGTGTGTGGCTTGGTCGATGTGCCGCATAAAACAAAGGACAAGATTGAGCTGGATTCGCGTATCGCTACGTTGGCGATTGGCGCGGATGGGGGCATGCGCTATGCCTCACATTCGGCAGAGGATGGTCCCGAGGACGAGATGGAGCTCGATCTGCTGACCGCGGACGGCAAACTCGATAAGGGCGCCTATGTCTTTGACGTGCATGCGAACGGGCAGTCTATGCTTGCGCGCGTGCGGGATACGGGACTGACGACGTTTTCCAATAACTTTATGGCCCTGGTGGGTGAGCATCAGCTCACAGGCAAAGCAGGGCGTAAGAAAGAGATTTTCGAGAGCTACAACTCGCCTTATTACGGCATTGGAACGTTCGAGCGTGCGGGCAAGACTTGCTATTTTGTGGGCGTCAACAACGGCACCCAGGAGGATATGGCGACTGCGATTCACGTGCGTTCGATTGAGGTACTCGACGGCGATGATTTGTCTGAGTTGTTGGTTCAGCTGGCCAACATAGGCCTTTCGCGCTATAAGGCTCCGTCCGTGTGGCCGATTCCGGTCAAGTATCTCAACGAGTGCGCTGCGCGTGAGGGCGCGGTAGAGGATGGCGGTGGCGACAAGTGATGGTGTTGCGCAATTATCGCTCCTAGAACTTTTTGAAATTACGCTTGCATTGTAAAAGGGGAGAACATATACTGCAGCCATAGCACATCAGATGTGGTCTCAAAAAGAGACCAAGCAAACGAGTTTTCAGTTTATGTTGAGAGGTACTTGAGCATGACCAGCAGAATTTTCCCCCTTTACAACGACAATACCGACCATATCGATCTCAATACCATCTACGGTTGCAGTATTGGTTCTAAGGCCGAGAACTACATGTTCGCTCAAGATGATCTAGAGCTTAGCTCCGAAGATTATGAGTACCTGAATGATATTGAGCGCGAGCGGGAGTATGAGCTCGGCATCCGCTGATGGATGTGGGCTTGTCTCCAACTCCTCCGATTTAATTACCCCGTTATCACCTCTTTTTAGCGGGGCATATTGGATCGATTATGTGTCAAACATCAGCTCATCGTGGGAAGGAATCGGCAATGAGCAAGAACGTGAACAAGAACATCAATGGCGGCGCTGCGGGTAAGGCGAAGGCCGCCGGGCGTATGGCGACAGTTGCTGCGGCAACGATCGCCATGACGGGCGGGTCGCTGCTGTCTCCGCTGACTGCGGTGGCGCAGGGTGCGAACGGTGCCGACGCTACTGCGAAGCCGGCTGCGGTGCTGTCTCCGTTGACGAGCGCGGCTGCTGCTAGCGCTGGCGCGGGCACGGTGTCAGCGGTGCAGAAGGTCGCCAACCTGCAGGCTGCGGTCGATGCGGCTCGCGCTAAGGCCGCTGCTGCCAAGGCCGATTTGGATGCGGCCGCCGCTCCTTACGACGCCGCCGCTGCCAACCAGCAGCAGGCTCAGAGCGCCTACGATGCGGCCCGTGGCACAAGCGACGCTGCCGCTTCTGCAGCTTCGGCCGAGCTGGAGCAGCAGATGGGTGCCGCGCAGGACAAGGCCGATGCGGACGTGAAGGCGCTCGAGGACGCTCAAGCTGCACTCGATGCCGCAAAGAGGGATCTGACGGACAAGGGTGAAGCCCTGACCGCTGCCCAGAAGACCGCCGACGATGCCCAGGCTGCGCTCAAGTCCGCGCAGGCCGCTGCTGCCGATGCCACGCCCGAGGCTGTTGCCGCGGCTCAGGCCGCTGCCGAGCAGGCCGCGAGCGAGCTGGAGCAGGCAAAGCAGCAGGCCGCCGACGCGCAGGTCAGGCTTTCGAATGCCCAGGCTGGCGTTGATGCCGCCGCGGCCAAACAGCAGGACGCGCAAGGCAAGCTTTCGGCAGCTCAGCAGGCAAAGGATGCGGCCGATAAGGATGTGAATGCCGCTCAGGCGAGCTATGACGCCGCCAAGGCCGATCTCGACCGTGCCGAGCAGGGTGCCGCGGGCCCGGAGTACGAGGCTGCCAAGGCCAAGGTGGACGCCGCCGCTGCCGCGCTGGACGCCGCCAAGTCGGTCCAGGCGCAGCGCGAGGGCGAACTCGCTGCTGCCTCGCAGGAAGTGACCACTGCCGAGGGTGAGGTGCAGGCTGCTCAGCAGGCGCTCGCCGTCCAGCAGCAGGCTGCGGCTGACGCGCAGTCCAAGTTGGACGCTGCCACGGCTGCTGCGACCGCGGCAGACGCCGCCGTCGATCAGGCTAAGGCCGAGCATGCCAATGCGCTTGCGGCGCTGGCCGACGCTCAGGCCAAGCTCTCGGCCGCTAAGGACGAGAAGAACGCTGCCGACAAGGCGCTCGACCAGGCAAAGGCTCAAAAGCAGCAGGCCGATCAGGCTGTAGCTCAAGCGCAGGCCAAGCTCGACGCCGCTCAGGCTACGGCGAACGCCTCGGCGGAAAACTACCGCCAGGGCGCCATTGCGTTCTTTAAGAGCGTGGGTGCCGACGATGCGGCGGACCTGATTCTCAACTGCAAATATGCCAGCCTCACCAAGGTGGGCGAGGAGGTTGACGCGACGAGTCTGACCAACATGAAGCAAGCGATTGTGTGGCTCAAGGCGTGCAACAAGTATCGTGCGAGCGTTGGCCTGGGTGAGCTCAAGGTGACGTTTGCCATGATGGCGACCGCGATTGCCGATGCGAATTTCTCCGATACCAAGACTGCGCACGCCATGCAGTTCAACGTGGGCGAAAACGTGGCGTGGAACTACGGAAGCGACCCGTTCATCCAGTGGGTCGATCAGGAGAAGGCCGTCTTTGACCGCGCTGCGGCTACGCTGGGAGCGACGGGCCTTACGGGAAAGGCTGCTTTTGATTTCTACGAGCAGCATGGCGACGAAATCGATCGCTACGTGGCTGCGCATGGCGGGAGCGTGCATACAGTCGGTCACTACATGAATGTGATCGATCCCGATTACACCGTAACGGGCATGGGGGTTTGCACGCGCGGGACGATGAACCGTTGGCTTACGCAGGCGCAGACGTTCTCTATGTCTGGAGGATGGTACACGAATGCCGCCAATCCGATGACGGTTGCCGAATACGAGGCTGCGCTTAATGCGTGGTGTGACTCGTTGGCAAATCCTGGGCAGGGCGTGGACGCGGCTCGTCAGGAGCTTTCTGCCGCTCAGGGCGCGGCTGCGCAGGCTGGCGGCAAGGTGAGCGCCGCGTCGCAGGCCGCCGCTGCAAGGCAGGCTCAAGTCGATGCTGCTGCCGCCGATGTTGACGCTGCTGCCGCTGGGGCCTCGGATGCCCAGGCTGCCGTGGGGGAGAAGCAGGCCGCGGCTGAGGCCGCTGCGCGTGCCGTGGCTGATGCCCGCGCCGACGTGGACGCTGCCAGCGCTGCGGTTACCGCGGCGCAGAGTGTCGTGACTGCCAAGTCTGATGAACTCGATGTCGCCAAGGGCAAGGCTGCCGCTGCCCGGCGTGCGCTGGATGCCGCTCGCGCCGGCGTTGGCGACAAGGAGAGCGCGCTTGCTGCCGCCCAGGACGAGCTGGCTGCGTACTCTGCCGACGTTGCCGCTGCTCAGCGTGCATTTGATGCAGCCTCGGCGGTGCTCGAGGGGGCGCGTGCCGTTCAGGCTGACGCGCAGGCTGCAGTGAATGCCGCGCAGGGTGCGGCAGGCCAGGCAGATGCCGACGTCGCTGCTGCCCAGGCCGAGCTTGTCGCCGCCCAGGCTGCTGCGAGCGGTGCCGGCACGGCTGTGACCGCGGCTCAGGCCGCATCCGTCGCGGCTGCTGCTCGTGCGGCTCAGCTACATGATGCCGCCGCGGCGCTTGCTCAGGCGACGGAGGACAAGGCCGCTGCCGATGCTGCTGTTGAGGCAGCGGCTTCGGCGAAGACCGATGCCGAGTCTGGCGTGACTGCGGCGGACGACGCCGTAACGGATGCGACCGCTGATCGCGATGCTTCTGCCGCCGCGGTTGCCCGCCTGCGCAGGATCAACCTTGCCGACGCCATCGCTAGCGGCCGTGCCAACGATGCGGATGAGGCGCTCAACGCTAAGATCGCTGCAGCCCACGATGCCGCCGAGCGCGCCGCAGCTGCCAAGATTGAGCTCGACGCTGCCGTTGCTGCGACGGATGCTGTGGCACCTGCCTACTTGGAGGCGCTTGCCAACTATACCGCCGCCAAGGCCGAGCTCGACCAGGCTATTGTCGAGCTCAACGCCGAGATCGCTCGCCAAGAGGCCGCCGAGCGCGGGAATGGCGAGCAGACTCAGCCTGCGACGCAGGTGGCGTACCAGGCCAAGCACATGACCTCGGCGTCCGAGGCCACCACGCAGCAGACGACGATGCCCGCCACGGGCGACGTGTCCAACCTGCTGGGCGAGACGTTCGTAATTGGAGGCACGGTCCTGGTTGCCGCCGGCGTCTTCCTGTCCGACAAGCGCCGCCAGCTGATCCGTTAGGGACGGAGGAAAGCGGATCATTTTCGGCGCGCGCCGCAAGGGCATGGGTCCTGCGGCGCGCGCCGCTTTTATCTTCAAGATTAATTAAGGAGGGACATATGCAAATTAGAGGAGAGGCCGCGATTGCCTGTGGGTTCATGGCGGGCTTGGCAACGGGGCTGCTGTTCGATGGATGTTTCGACAGCTACATCAATCGATTCTGCGATTCTGATTTTCCGAGAGGCTGGCCTCGGAAAACGGCACCGGCTCGTCAAAAGGCGGATGCGCCCATCAAGTCCCGCAGCGTGGCTGCTTCAAAAACCAAGGTGATCGTCATCAAGAACGGCAAGATTTATCACCGTTCTGGGGGATGCAAAAACCTTCCTCAAAATGCCATTAGAACAAGCGTGCCACTGGCGACCGCGCTCAAACGAGGAAAGACCCCCTGTTCAGTATGTTGCCCGCCAGCGGCTTAGACGATTCTTCGGGGGTGTTCTGCAAGGACATGGGTCCCTGCGGATACATGGGTTTAAAAACGTGTCCGCACGGCATGGGACACTTACCCTGCCGCCCTGCTCTGCCGCGGCGGCATGTACCCAAACAACGATCCTCTAAGGAGTTCGATACCAATGAGCGATAACACCAAGCATCTCGCAAAGAAGTGCGTCAAGGACGCGGGGCCGTGCCTCGCGTTGTGCCTTGCCGGCGCAGCGGTCGCGCTGCTGGCTGTTCTGGGGCCATTCGACGTGCTCCGAAGTGCCAGTTCTCTGCACGTTTGCATGGCCCTTGCCGGCGCCATGATGACCGGTGGCGTACTCGATCTGGTTTTTTGGGTGCTCGATCCGTTTGGATGGAAGAACGAAGGGTAAG
>CABSAN010000017.1 GCA_902475785.1 uncultured Collinsella sp. | reverse complement strand
TTGCAGACCATAAACTGGCCGCTACCCGTCACAAACGTGCTGCTCAGAGCAAAAACCATCCAGGGCTCCATTCCCGTCTGCGCCATAATCATTCCGCACGGCGCGCCTATCGCAACATAGGTAAGCATCACCGGCCAGACGGTTTTAACGATTTTGAGCACCATAGCGTTCCTCGTCCCGACAAGATTTCCGAGCCGCATTCAACGACGCGGCAGAATCATCGCCCGGTGGCAACCGAGTTCACCTACAATTGCCACCGGATCGAAAGACACAGCTTTTTAGGAAGTCATTATGACAGCTATCGACCGGGGCCGGGCGACCGCGGCCTTCAAACGCTATACCGATGCTTACGATGCCGCCAATCCACGTATCGCGCTCAAAATCGAGCATACGTACCACGTTGCCGAGGCATGCGATGCCGTGGCGCGCGAGCAGAGCTGGTCGACAGAGGATATTGACCTGGCCTGGCTTTGCGGCCTGTTACACGATATGGGACGCTTTGAACAGTTGCGGCGCTGGGACACCTTTAAGGACGCCGAGAGTATGAGCCACGCAGCGTTGGGCGTCGGGGTCCTCTTTGGCGAGAACCCCGACGACGCGCCTGCCACAACAAGCATCCGAGATTTTATCGAGACCGACGAGCACGACGAGCTCATCCGCGCGAGCATCGCCTATCACAGCGACTTTCGCCTGCCGGCACAACTCGACGAGCGTACACGGCGCTTCTGCGATATCGTGCGCGATGGCGACAAAATCGACATTATGCGCACCATCGCCGACAGCACCGTCGACACCATCCTCAAGGTTGATAAGGACACATTTCTCGCCAGCCGGTTCTCGACACCGGCTCTCGCTGCCTTTGACGAGCGCCGCTGCGTCGCACGCGATGAACGCAACGAGCCCGCAGACTACCTGGTGGGACTCATCTGCTTTATGTTTGAGCTCGTCTATCCAGCGAGCCGCGCGCTGGCGCGCGAGCAGGGCGATATCTACCGCCTGCTCGATGCGCCCTTTGGCATTGCGCGCCCCTTTACCGATCCCGCCACGCAAGCGACCTGGGAGCGCCTAAAGGACGAGATGCGCGACTGGCTGGCGCGCGCCTAGCGCTCAAGTTGGGCCAGCAGCTCCTCGACGACCTCGACGGCATCGCCGACAACCTTGTACTGGGCAGCACCAAAGATGGGGGCATCCGGGTCCTCGTTGATGGCGATAATGCACTCCGCCCCACCGATGCCGGCAAGATGCTGGATGGCGCCCGAAACACCGATACTCACGAGAAGCTTGGGCGAAACCGATACGCCCGTCTGACCAATCTGATGGCGATACTCCAACCAGCCGGCCTCCACGACAGGTCGCGTGCAGCCAAGCTCGGCTCCCAGGGCCTCGGCGAGCCTTCGCATCAGCGGCAGGTTTTTCTTGGAACCAATGCCGCGACCCACCACGACCAGGCGCTCGGCATCGGCAATTGATGCCTGCTGTCCCCACTCCTCGGCGGAAATCGAGATCTCGACACGAGCCTTAGCATCATCCGCAAGTGATATCTGGGTGATCGTGCCGGAGCGGCCGTAGTCAAAGTCGGACGCCTTAAAGATGCCGGGACGCACCGTTGCCATCTGGGGACGATGATTGGGGCAGACGATGGTGGCCATCAGGTTGCCGCCAAACGCCGGACGCGTCTGTTGCAGCAGCCTCGTCTCCGTATCCATCGAAAGTACGGTGCAGTCAGCCGTAAGGCCCGTCTGCAAACGCACGGCAACGCCAGGCGCCAGCTCGCGGCCAAAGGCGGTCGCACCGTACAGAATGGCTTCGGGCTTACGCTCGGCTACCAAATCGCAGATGAGACGCGCGTAAACCTCCGCATCGTTCTGGCGCAGACGCTCGTCGCGACAGACCAGGACCTCGTCTGCACCGGCGCAGACCAAACGCTCCAGGTCACCGAGAGAGCCCTCGGGGCCCATACCGACCAGCGCCACCAGACGGCAGCCGCGAGCATCGGCAAGCTCGCGGCCCTTGCCCATGAGCTCATAGGCAACGGGAGTCACCGTATCGTGCTCGTCGGTCTGCACGAATACCCAAATGCCTCGATATGCATCAAGGTCCACCGCGCCAGCGGCCTCGTCACGCTCGATCGAGATAGCGTTGACAGGGCAGGCGTCAACGCACCCGCCGCATAGGATGCAGCCGTCGGTTACGCGGGCGCAACGGTTGGGCCGCTCGCCTTCCACTACGATGCCGCCCGAGGCACAGGCGCGAACGCAGCGACCGCAGCCGATACAGGCTTCGCTATCGATAATCAGTCCGCTCATCTATGCCATCCCCTCGATGATCTTGGCAAGTTTTGCCGCCTGCTCGGGCGCCGTTCCGTCAACGGCCTCGCACGTTTGGTCGCGGTCGGGCACAAACGATCGCACGACCTGTGTCGGCGAGCCGGCAAGGCCGCAGCGCGCGGGGTCGGCATGCACGTCGGCAGCGTTGACCACGCGTACATCCGCCTCCTCGGCCGCACGAATACCGGCAATGCTCGGCATGCGCAGTTGGCCAATCTCCTTGGCGGTCGTCATCGCGCACGGCATCTCAAGATAGACCGTCTCCTCGCCGGCATCGCAGCCGTGAACAAGCGCCAGTGAACCACAGGTCGTAAAGCCCGCGCTCTGCACGCAGCTCACGTCGGTCACGCAGGGAATCTCAAAGGCACCGGCAAGCTCGGGACCAATCTGGGCCGTATCGCCGTCCACCGCCATCTTGCCGCAGATGAGCAGGTCGAAATCCTCGTCGAGTGCCTCGATGCCGCACTTGAGGGCATAGGTGGTTGCCAGGGTATCGGCACCTGCAAAGGCGCGGTCGGTCAGCAGCAGTGCGTCATCGGCGCCTCGGGCGATGCAGTCGCGCAATAGCGATTCGGTCGCGGGGATGCCCATCGACACCACCGTTACGCGCACGTCCATGCCAAAGCCGATAAAGTCATCCTTCAGCGCCAGCGCGCATTCCAAAGCGCTCGCATCGAACGGGTTAATGACCGCCTGCTTGCCATCGCGCACGATGGTATTGGTCTTGGGGTCCATCTTGACCTCGGTGCTGCCCGGCACTGCCTTGACGCACACCACCATATGGAAATCGCTCATCTTCACGCGCCCCCTTTCTGGACGAGCTCATCCAAGAGCTTCTCCGAAAACAGGTTACCGCGACCCAGCTGCCCGGCAGGATCGAGCTGGAGCTTGAGCCGCGCCGACTCGACCATGGCCTCGTGACCGTACATCGTCTCCAAGAAGCCCGCCTTGATCTTGCCGACGCCGTGTTCGGCGGAGACGGCGCCACCCATGGCCGTGACCTCGGAAGCCCACTGGGCAAAGAGTTCTCCGCCGCGGCGGTAATCCTGCGCATCGCGCGGCAGAATGTTCACATGCAGATGGTTGTTACCGATGTGCCCCCAGGCGGCAGATTCAAGCCCACTTTCGGCCAACGTGCTGCGATAAAGGTCGATGACATCGGCCAAGCGCGCGTTGGGCACCGACATGTCCGAACCCAGTTTGGTGATGGTGGGATCCGTGCGGCGACGCTCGTCGATGAGCATGTTGACGCTCTCGGGCACCGCATGGCGGAAGAATCGCTGACACTCGCGATCGACCTCGGTGCGCGCGACCCATGTCGCATCGTCGCTTCCGCCCGCAAGCTCCAGTATCCACCCCAAGTGATACAGCTCCTCAGTCGCCTGGGCTTCGTCGTCGCAGTCGAGCTCCACGTAGACACAGACCTTGGCGTCTTTGTCGAGCGCCGGCAGCGAGGCGAACGCGGTCGACTGCTCACGCTGACGACGCAGGATATCCAGGGCGCCCGCATCGAAATATTCGATGGCAGCCGCGTGGGACAGGACGGGACGCACGGAATCGGTGAAGGACACGGCCTTGTCTTCGTTGTCAAAGAAGCAGCTCACGCCCCAAACGACCGCAGGCGCCGCCTGTAGGGCAATCTCGAGCTCGGTGATGACGCCGAGCGTGCCACACGCACCGATAAACAGATCGATGGCATCCATATCGTCAGCAACGAAATAGCCCGAAGCATTTTTGGTCTTGGGCATGGTGTAGTCGGGAAGGTCGAGCTCGAGCGTGCGGCCCTGCACCGTGACGAGCGAAAGGCGACGACCCTGTGCAAAAACCTCGCCACGGTGAAGCTCGAGCAGGTCGCCATCGGTCAGCGCGACATGAAGGCCCGTGACGTGAGGGCGCATGGGGCCGTAAGCGTAGCTACGGGCACCGGAAGCGTTGCATGCCGCCATACCGCCCAGGCAGGCAGATGCCTCGGTGGGATCGGTAGGAAAGAATTGCTCGGAAGCTTCCTGGAATTCCTCGTAGACCTCAAGCGATGCCTGGTCCCAGCCGGCAGTCGGCAGAACTTTCTTGCCCAGTTGCTTGCGCAGCTCAGACAGCACGACGCCGGGCGCCACACGCAAAAGAAAGCGGCCCTTCTCATCGCGGCGAATGCCTAGGTAGCGATTCATGCGGGAAGTATTGAGAATGTGACCGCCATGAGGCACGGCGCCGGCGGCAAGACCGGTCCGGGCGCCCTGAACCGTCACCGGGGCACGCTCGGCATGGAGCTTTTTCAAAATGGCGCGGACCTCGTCCTCCGTTGTCGGAAACGAGATGCTCGAGGCCTCGCCCGATGTGCGAGACTCATCGCGACCATACTCTTCGAACTCGTCGGTGAAGGGTTTGATGGTTGCAGACACGCGAACTCCCCCTTTAGCTAACTACAGTGTTTGCAGGGAGATGTTACCGCATCGTTTTGTCGACGTGTTCGAGACCATCTCCATAATTGGCGATTTTTACGTTCGTGCAATTCGGCGAGCGGCAAGGTTTCCTCGGCAGACGATGCTTTTGACACATGTCGCCTTACCGCCAGCGACCACGCAATTGTCGTTCGAAAAAAGTTGAAGTAGTTTTTACCATCTTTTACCTGCGGAGATGTCAATCCGTCAAGCATTTGGTCAGAAATTGGTCAAGTAGTGACTGATACGGTCGGCATCAACAGCCAAAGCCAATGGAAGTTTTGGCCCCAGAAGCAGGGAGGTTCCCATGGCATATTACTGGCCCCAGTACGGCGTCGCCATCGAGGTCGACGACGATCCCTATCTCCTGCCTTTCGACGAAGAGGCGTTCCCCGATACGGCGGTCTACCACGTCACCACCGATGTTATCTGCGACCCCGAGTCGTTCTCGGCGCTCGCCCACCACATCGCGCGTATCCACAACATCGAGCTTCCTCACGACTTCGACGAGCTCATCTACTCGCGCCGCCTGATGCTTCACATGCTCTTTGGAGCGGGCCCGTCCACGTTCGCACGCGTCTATACCACCAAGGACGCCGCATGAGTGCGAAGAACCCGTCCCGCCTTGCAGGACTGGGGCGTCGCAAGAAACTCGTCGTTGTCTGCCTGGCTATCGTCTGCGCCCTCATCGCCGTAGGGCTATACGCCTGGCAGTCGCAGCCCGTGCCCGAAGCGGGCGCCTCGATCACGACGGCAGAGGGTAAATCGCGCCAAGAAATCCAGGGTGAGCTCGACGCCATCGTCCGCGACAACATGATGACGATCTCGGTCGCGCCGGTCGCACAGTTGCAGGAAGGCGGCAAGTTGCGCGTCAACGTGCAAAACGTCCAAGACAACAAGTTTCCCCAGCGCTTCCGCGTGATTCAAAACGACGAGACCATCTATGAGTCCGGTGTGGTCGAAGCCGGCAAGACGGTTGAGACCTGCCCCGCCGGCGATATCCAAGAAGGCGAGGCATATATCGAGATTCAGGCACTCGATGCCAAGACCTACGACACCCACGGCAATCCGACGCGCGTCAAAGTGCGGGTGGCCCAGGCAGAAGGCTAGTGGCCGACGCGCTCGCAGGGGCCGCACCCTGTCCCCATTCGTCCAACCATCACGGAAACAGTCCGTGACGAGTAGAAAGGATCGATTATGAACACACCCATGAACCTAAGCGGAGCCAGGGCACTCGCCGTGGGCGCAGGGCTTACGCTCGCACTTGCGATGGGCGCCGCGCCAACGGCGGCCATGGCAGAGGTGCGCGTTGGAACCACCGATGTGACGGTGAAGGCCGACATTAGCAATGTTTCGTTTAAGGCGCCAACGGTCATCCCCTTTGCCGCCCAAGCCGACGGAACGCTTGTAGGACCCTCCGACAAGACGATTACCATCGACAACCTCTCGGCATATGGTATCCACGTCACTAACATGAAGGTCACGGCCAAGAACGACTGGACAATCGTTGCAGACGCAAAGACGGGCTCGGCCCAGAACTCCATCGATTTTAAGGTTGGCCCCGATAAGGCAGAAAAGGATGCCAGCTCGGCGACTCAGACTACGGGCCTCGATCTTTCCAAAGACGTAAGCTTCGACATTAAGTACAAGGGCGTTGCCGACGGAACGGACAAAATCAAGCTCAATGTGAGCGGCCACGTCGCCCGCGTCACGCGTGACATCTACCACGCCGGCGGTACGGGAGATCAAGTGGCAAGCATCACCTGGACGGTCGAGCCCGGTGCGCACGCCACGTCCTAAGGCGATCGCACTGGCCGCCATCGTCGGCATCTTGGCGTCGGCGCCTGCCATGGCCTTTGCTCAACAAGAGCAAGCGCAGTCGGCCACAGAAGTGACCGTCGACCTTTCGGGCCTTAATCGCGACAGCCGTCACGAGCCGCTCGCTCAGACGAGCGACACCCGGCAACTCATTGCGACAGGCGCCGCCACGGTGGGAGCAGGGCTGACGTGCCTTGGCCTGCACATCAAACGCAACCAATAGCCAAGCATAACCGGAGTACGCGGAATAGATAGGAGAACCATGGCACCCAAAAACCTTTTGCCCGTCGCCGCGCTCTGCAGCGCACTGGTAAGCGGTACGCCTCTCGCCGCTTGGGCGACGCCCGCCACGGCAAACTCCTTACCGCAAGCTCTGAACCCCGTGGCGAATTCGTCGGGTATCGTCGCCTGCCAACGTTTTTCGCTCGCACGCGCCACGGTCCGAACCTCGGGATGCCTTCACCGCAATACGGTCGACTCGATAGTCGTGGATATCAAGCGACCGGACAAGGAGAACGGCCCCCAGACAGGTTATGCCATCTGCACATGGAAATCGGCTGCAGTCGACGCCGATGGCGACCCATGCGACCTAGAGCTACGCATCGATATTGACTCGGTCGATGACTCGGCGAACGGGGCGAAGGTCGTCTTCGACAGCGCAGCCTATGAAGAAGAAGGAGGGGGTGTATGTCTGGGCTGCGTTCCCTCGAATGTCGATGGCGCGCAGCCCATCATCTCCTTTACGGCATCGCTGCGACTGACCAAGGCGGACACCGAAGCCATCGCAACGGGAGATGCGCCTTTGCTGTTCTACGCTGGCGACGCGGATGACCAAGAAGCTCAAAGCAATGGACAGAAGGGCTCGCTTAACCTCACGCGCGGATCAGAACCCGCCCCCATCAATATCGACACCCAGGCGCAAGGCGTGCATCGCATTCTCGCCGATCCGGCGCTGCTCCAAATGACATGGCACGGAGTGGGGTCCGTCGGGATTGCTGCTCCTATATCTGGCGATAATGACAAATCCCCCAAAGACGAGGTCGCAGACGCACCGGCACATGTTGACGATGCATCATCAGAAGACAACGCTGCGGCTCCTCTCGAGAAGCCAGGCGGCACCGCCACCGAACTAGGCGATCCCCAACCGAAAGACGGCCTGGAATTTGCCGCTCCCCCAGATGTCGACGAAGGCAACTGTTGCATGATGGTCGCGCTCGACCACACGGAAACCGTCGATGCCGCAAGCATTGAGCCAGTCGCTGCCAATGCGCCCCGCCGCAAAAATATCCTCATCGCATTCCCCAATACCGTCGAGCTCGTCTTTTTGCCTTCGGGTGAAGTCGTCGCGCCTACGGCACTTACAGCAGTGGGAGCAAGGAGCGCATCGAACGACATCCAAGCCATCTCGGCACTTGATGCCACAACGACCGCCAAGTTGCACCTTTATTCCGTTGCAGCAGACGGAACGCGAACCGAAGAATTCGATGGAACCAAGCTTTTGGTTCCTCGTCGCATCGGTATCCAAGAAGACTTCCCCTATCAAATGGAACTTGAAGGGTTCGATCGCGCACGAGATGCCGACATCATTGCCGCGGCCATCGAGTCCCCACAGCACCTCATGACGCTGCGCTTCGACTTTAGCCCCGTCCTGTCCTAGGCCGCTAACCGCCGCTTGGCTCGGACACTGAGCGCTCCCCTCCCCGTTCTGTTACGATTGCCGCGTTGGCATCAATTACAGGAGGGTTCATGCCGGGTTTAGGAACGATCATCAACGTCGCGCTTTTGATCGCGGGCGGTCTGCTGGGCCTCATGGGTGGGCGCTTCATTACGCCCCGCATCCAAGACACGCTCATGAAGGCGTCGGGGCTGTGCGTTCTGTTTATCGGCCTGGGCGGCACCATGCAAAAGATGCTCGTTATCGATGGAGAGGCGTTGGCGACCACCGGCACTACCATGCTTATCGTCTCATTTGCCCTTGGTTCGCTCATCGGCGAGGCCATCAACCTGGAGGCCGCCATCGAGAACCTCGGCGAATGGCTCAAGCGCAAAACCGGCAGCGAGGGTGACAACGAGTTCACCAATGCCTTTGTCTCGACATCGCTCACCGTGTGTATCGGCGCCATGGCCATCGTAGGATCGATTCAGGACGGTCTGCTCGGCGACTGGTCCACGCTTGCCCTGAAGGGCGCGCTGGACTGCATCATCGTCTGCACCATGACGGCCTCGCTTGGCCGCGGCTGCATCTTCTCGGCCCTGCCCGTTGCCGTATTCCAGGGCACGATCACGCTTTTTGCCGGCGCACTCTCCCCCATCATGACCACCGCAGCCCTCGACAGCCTTTCGCTTGTGGGCTCCATGCTCATCTTCTGTGTTGGCGTTAACCTTATTCGACCTCAGACCTTCCGCACGGCCAACATGCTCCCCTCCGTCGTCGTGGCGGTCGTCTACGCCCTCCTGTTCTAAACTATCTGCATAGTGCTATCTCGAACACCTGTTTGATGCTGTGCTATGATATGAGGTCACCGACACCATATAGGGAGAGGAGAGGGCGGTGGCCGACCAGGACGTCAAGATGCTCATCGAGCGCATTATGGCCGAGGCCCGGACCCATCAGTCCGCCCGCTTCTCAAACGAAATCTATGCTGACGAGCCGATTCTCAAGACCGGTCGTCAGATGCAGAACTTCCTCCCCGACCAGTACCGCAAGATGCGCGAGATATCGCGCTGGCAGGATGACCCCAAAGGCGGCGCGGGTCGCTGGCTTTCGGAAGCCGAGCTTTTCTACCGCCAAGGCCTGCTGATGGCCGACTTTGAGGACGACTGCCCCTACAACGGCACCTTTAAGTCGTACTTTCCCACCTACAATGCCATGAGCGATCGACAGTTGCGCGGCTACTTTACCTGGCGTGCCCAAGTGCGTCGCGGAACCGTCGAGGAAACGTCTACGTCCTTTGCCTTTCTGTATCTCTATGAGCTGATTTGCGGCATTGGCGTCGACAATCCGCGGGACGGCTATGACAAGATCAAGGCATTTTGGGATGCCTATCGCGCCTTTGAACCCGGCATCGACCGGTTCGCACGTGTGTGGTTGCAGGACTATGCCGTGTTCCATGAGCTCGACCCCAAGCTGCTTCGCGACTCTAAAACCGTCATGTTCGATAACGCCCTTATTGAACTGCGACGCGCGGCGCGAGACCTTGTACCAGCACCGGCACCGTCCGGCCAGACCCTCAAGCGTCGCAAGACCTCCGAGCCCACGCTTCCCCTTCCGCCCGATGAGGCGCATGAGGAGCGGCTCATGGCTGCCATCGACGCACTCTCGACGTACAACCTGAATAACTCACGGCTCGACCGTTCCCACCATCGCGACCTGCGCCACGTGGCATGCGCCGTGTATGTCCGTATGGCGCGTTACTATGACACGCACCGAAAGACCGGCATCGTAGCGAGCTTGTTTGGGGAGGAGACGGCCATGCCCTACACCATGTTTGCCTCGGCCGTGTTCTTTGCGCCCGAGCGCCACGAGGACTGTGAATATCGCCTGGACCCCATTCACATCTACCGCTGCCAAAATGGCTTTTGGGAATGCATGCGCATCCACGGCAGCAGACAAAAAAGCAGCAAGCTCGGTGAGATGATGCGTGCTTGTGATCAGCGCCTGCGCTTGGCACTGGATCCCGGCCATCCCCTTAAGGAAGAGAAGGTCCCCAAATATCTAGCTAAGATTATCGATGACGAGATCACGGCATGGCTTTCATGGGATGCCGCGTACCAGCCCGTCAAGATCGATATCGACCTGAGCCAGCTGGGGCACATTCGGAGCGCCGCCGCACAAACGCGCGAGGCGCTTTTGATCGACGAGGAGCGCGAGGACGGCACGTTTGCGGATGCCGAGGTGGCAGTAGCCGAACGACGGAAAGCCGAGCCCGTGGCCGACACGATCGCCGAACCAGTCGCGACGGCCATGCAGCAGGACGAGGCTAGCGAGCCAACCATCTCCACCGAGCAGTTTGGCGTCGTAGCCCCGCTCCTCGCACCAGCGCCCACGCCCGCCGACACCGCGTCCGCACTCGATTCCGCCGCAGACGCTTATCTTCGAGCACTACTCGAGCAAAACGCAGCGCAGACGGCATCGGCGGTGGCACAGTCGGGCAAGAGTGAGGACATGCTCGTCGACAGCATCAACGAAGCGCTCTTTGACCTGGTGGGCGACACCGTTATTGAATTTGGCTCAGAAGGACCGCAAATTATCGAGGACTACGAAGCAGACGTGAGAGGATACCTAGACCATGAGTGATACCGCACCCGCAGCACCCCGCGTGCCCAAGCGCGTCGCCGCCGTCATTCTCAACTCGCTCAAGGGCGGTGTTGTCCCGCGCATCGGCCTTCCCTACATCACCGTGGGACGAGAGGTCGAGATCCGTGCTCTGCTCACCGACCTGAGCCTCATCGCCGATGGCGGCGCAAGCTTCCGTTTCCTAGTCGGTCGCTACGGCGCCGGCAAGAGCTTTTTGCTCCAGACCATCCGAACGCATGCCATGGGCGAGGGCTTTGTGGTCGCCGATGCCGACCTTTCCCCTGAGCGCCGCCTACAGGGCGGCCAGGGCCAGGGCCTCGCCACCTATCGCGAGCTCATCCGCAACATATCGACCAAGACGCGCCCCGAGGGCGGCGCGCTCAACCTTATCCTGGATCGCTGGGTCGCCTCGTGTGCCGACGCCGATGAGTCTGCCGTTAATGCCCAACTCGCTCCACTCGAAGAGATGGTCCACGGCTTTGACTTTGTCCGCATGCTCCGCCGCTACCGCGCGGCCGTCACGGAGGGTGACGAAGAAGCTATGAGCCGCGTGACCAAATGGATTCGCGGCGAATACCGCACCAAGAGTGAGGCGCGCGCCGAATTGGGCTCCTCGACCATCATCAGCGACGACGACTGGTACGACTACGTTAAGCTCATTGCGCGCTTTTTGGTCTGCAGCGGATACAAGGGCATGCTGGTGCTCATCGACGAACTTGTGAATCTGTATAAGATTCCCAACGCCATCACGCGCCAATACAACTACGAGAAGATCCTGACCATGTACAACGACACGCTCCAGGGTAAAGCACAGTACCTGGGCATGATCATGGGCGGCACGCCAACCTCCATCGAAGACCGCCGCCGCGGCGTCTTTTCCTACGAGGCCCTGCGCAGCCGTCTCGCTCAAGGCCGTTTTGCGCGCGATGATCTCAAAGACATGCTCGCGCCCATCATCCGCCTGCAACCGCTCACCTACGAGGAGCTGCTGGTGCTCATCGAAAAGCTCATGCAGATCCATGCCGGCTACTTTGGCTGGACGCCCACGCTTACCGAGAACGACTTGGTGGACTTTCTCAAGATTGAGTTCGGCCGCGTGGGAGCCGATACGCATTTGACGCCGCGTGAGGTCATCCGCGACTTTATCGAGCTGCTCGATATCCTGTGTCAGAACCCCGATGCAAATGTGGCCGAGTTGCTGCAAAGCGTCGGTGGCGACGCGCTGGCGCCGGCAGCTGCAACAGACGACACCGGCACCGCAGACGACGACCGCAACTTCGCCGAATTCACCATCTAACCTACCAAAAAGGGACAGGTTTATTTTGGCAGGTTTTATCTGGGCAAGCGTTGAAGCAGTAATGCAGCAAGCCGTTGCCAGCCGCGTTGAGAGATTCGTTTTTGAGAGGAGGCCCCGTGAACGCCTTTGACCGATATGCCCCGTTTATCCAGGATTTCATTTACTCCCACGATTGGGAGAGTCTGCGCTCCATCCAGGTTGCGGCGGCAGATGCCATCTTTAACACACAAGACAATGTGCTCCTAACGGCATCCACAGCTTCCGGCAAAACCGAGGCAGCCTTCTTTCCCATCCTGACCGAGTTTTGGGAGAACCCGCCCGCAAGCGTGGGCGCCCTCTACATCGGCCCCCTCAAAGCGCTCATCAATGATCAGTTCGTCCGCCTCAACGACCTCTGCGAAGAGGCCGATATCCCTGTCTGGCACTGGCATGGCGATGTCTCGCAGTCGCACAAGGCTAAGCTCATCAAAAAACCGAGCGGCATCTTGCAGATTACGCCCGAGTCACTCGAAGCGCTCCTAATCCATAAGCACATGGCAATCCCGCGCATGTTTTGCGACCTGCGCTACGTGGTCATCGATGAGGTCCACTCGCTCATGCGCGGCGACCGCGGCGGGCAAACGCTCTGCCTTATCGAGCGGCTCTCGCGCATGGCCGGCGTGCAGCCTCGACGCATTGGCCTTTCGGCCACCATCGGCGACCCCGAGCGCACGGGTGCTTTTCTCTCACAGGGAACGGGGCGCGACTGCGTTATCCCCCGCTTTGAAGAACCGCGCCGCGTGTGGCGCATCTCCATGGAGCACTTCTACAACTCGGGCCCCCAGGCGCAGCAGCGAGGATTCGAGAGCTCGGGTCCTCAAGAGGCCGAAGTACTCGCGTGCGAGCGCATCGAGGCGGCGGCATCTGCGGCGCTGCCCGCCGGCGCCCAAGACATGCGCCACAGCGGACAGCTCACACAGGAGGAGCGCCGCCAACGTCGCGAGCAGGCACGGGGCAAGGCCGCTTCCAAAGACCGTCGCACATCCTCAGCCCCCGAGGGTGAAGTCGACATCCCGCAGGCAACCGAACAGGCACTGCTCAACCCCACCGACACCGCACCCGACAACGCCGACCCCGGCATGGGCTACATCTTCGAGCACACGCGCGGCCGCAAGTGCCTGGTCTTTGCCAACTCGCGCGAGGAGGCAGAGGCCGTATGCTCCATGCTGCGCAGCTACTGCGAGAGCCGGCACGAGCCCGACCGCTTCCTTATCCATCATGGCAACCTCTCGGCATCGCTACGCGAGACCGCCGAGGAGCTCATGCGCGACGAGGAGCAGGCGCAGACAACCGTCACCACCTCCACGCTGGAGCTCGGCATTGATATCGGTCGTCTGGAGCGCGCGTTCCAGATCGATGCACCGTTTACCGTCAGCTCCTTTTTGCAGCGCATGGGGCGCACAGGCCGCCGTGATCTTCCGCCCGAGATGTGGTTTGTCATGCGCGAGGAAGAGCCCGAGCCGCGCACGATGATGCCCGAGACCATTCCGTGGAAGCTCCTGCAGGGCATCGCGCTCGTACAACTCTATCGCGAGGAAAAGTGGGTCGAGCCGCCCGAGCTCGATCGACTCCCCTACAGTCTGCTCTACCACCAGACCATGTCGACGCTTGCCAGAACCGGCGAACTCACGCCGGCAGAGCTTGCCCAGCGCGTGCTCACACTCAGCTATTTCCATCGCATCTCGGCCGATGACTATCGCATACTGCTGCGCCACCTCATCAAGATCGACCACATCCAGGTCACCGAGGGCGGTGGGCTCATCGTGGGCCTCGCGGGTGAGCGCATCATCAACAACTTTAAGTTCTACGCAGTGTTCCAGGAAAACGAGGAGTTTACCGTCCGGAGCGAATCGGCTGAGCTGGGCACGATCGTTAATCCGCCCCCGCCCGGTGAGCGCATCGCCATCGCCGGACACTGCTGGATTGTCGAGGAAGTGGACTGGAAGCGCCACACTGTCTTTGCCACGCAGGTCAAGGGCCGTGTGCCGGCCTACTTTGGCGACTGCCCCGGTGACATCAACACACATGTACTCGAGCGTATGCGCAAGGCGCTCAACGAGCACACAGCATATCCGTACCTTATGGGTAACGCACGGGCCCGCTTGGCGCAGGCTCGTCATACGGCCGAGATTTCGGGCGCGGGAACCAAGCCGCTCATCAACCTGGGCGGCGACACCTGGGTGCTCTTCCCCTGGTTGGGCAGCTACGCCTTTCTGGCGCTCGAACGTATGCTCAAGATTAAATGTGCCGCGGAGCTTGGCCTTCGCGGACTCGACCCATCACGCCCGTACTTTATGCAGTTTAAGATGAAGGCCGACGAGGAGACGTTCTTTGAGGTGCTCGCCGCCGAGGCCGAGAAGGACTTCGATCCCATCGAGCTCGTCTATCCCGGCGAGGTGCCTTACTTTGATCGTTACGATGAGTTCGTTCCCGAAGAGCTCGTGCGCAAGGGCTTTGCCGAAGGCGTGCTCGACATCGAGGGTATGAAGCAGCGCGTCCTCAGCTGGCGCGACCACGTCTAAAACCAGTCTTTTTGGGACGGGGAGACTTACTAGTCGTGAAGAACGGTGCCGAGGAAGTCAGCGTCGAAGGGCACGACTTCGGCAAAGGCATAGTCGCCGTCACTGGCGATGAGCAGGTAGTTTTCCTCGCCGCCGAACTCTGTATCGCCGCATGGGACCACCCAGGCGTGGACGAATACCTCGAGTGCCGTGGCAGCGCAATCGCGCAGGAACGTCACATCGCTCCCCTCGTTTGCGCTCACGATATTGGCAACGTAGATACCCCCGTGGTTCAGGCTGCCTCGCACCAAACGCAACGCCTCAACCGTCGCCAGCTCGCGTACGGGCTCGGCACCGCCAAAGCAATCGCTCACGATAACGTCGTAGCGACGATGTCCCACGCTCGTCACGCCCAGGTACGAACGCGCCTCGGCGGTAATCACCCTCAGGCGATCGCCAACCGTACGCTCCAACTCCTCCAAATAGAACCAGCGGCGCGCCAGACGCGTAATCTCGGCATCATATTCAATGACGTCCATACGCAAGCCCTCATGCAACAACAGTGCAAACTTGGGATAGGCAAACCCGCCGCCGCCCAACATGAGCATACGGTCGATACCATGCCCGTAAGCATCACGCATTGCGTCCTCGGCCTCAAACACATCGTCAAATGCACGATAGTACGCAAAGACGGGCTCCGCCCAACGCTCGCCTACATAGCTCGCGCTTTGGTAGACACCGCCCTGCACGAGCACACGGACCTCGTCACCGCCCTCGTCGCGCATGCGCTTTACGCGCGCCAACCCGTTGCGGGTTCGCGCAACCTGCAGACAGGCAGCACGAACAGCGACGGCGGCTGCACCAAGCGCCGCGGCTCCCAGAGCAACGCCGGCAACGACGCCGGCAGAAACACTCGACTTGTTCATCTAGAGCTCCTTTTGCAGATAAAGGCCATGGTCATAAAATCCAAGATGGCGATAGTACTCGCGTGTGCCAATCGCGCTAATCACGTTGATACGTGCATAACCCGCATCCCGGGCAATCTCGCACGCACGCTCTACGAGCAAACGCCCCAACCCGTGATGCTGCGCCGCCTGGCCTTGATCCCCCACGCGTGCCGCCATGCCATACACGTGTACCTCGCGAATCATCGCCTCGTCCGGCGTCGTCGGCAACTCGTCCGCATGCGCGGCAACAAACGAATGGTCGGGCAGCGACAACCGCAAAAAGCCCGCGATCTTGCCCTGCGGCGTCACCCACTGCAAAAAGCGCTCGTGCGTCACCGGCGTCTCGTACGCCACCTCCTCGTCAAGGGTCAGCTCATCCAAGTCGGCACCCGCCGTGCTGATCTCGCGATAGCGGATCTCGCGCACCGTCGCGCCTTCCCCACGAGCCGCCAAGCGGTTTTCGACGAGCTGACGCAGGTTGGGCTTCTTGTTGCCCACCATGATGTCGTCGGAGCTAAAGTCGCGAATCATGCGGCTGATGCGGCAGAAGGACGGCGTCACCACGATGTCATCGGCCAGCACGTCGAGCAGCTCCTCCTCGGTATAGGGACGCCACTCGCCGCGCTCATAGCAGCCCACCAGACGCGAGCCCTCGATGAGCGCGCACGGGTAGACCTTGACCTCATCGGGCATAAAAGCGCCCTCGGTCATAAAGCGTTCGTAGTCGCGCTTGTCCCCCTCGGGCGTGGCGCCCAGCAAGTTGAGCATAAAATGCGCGTGGATCTTAAAGCCGAACAGGCGCGCAAGCGAAAACGCCCGCTCGATCTGAGCCACCGAAATGCGACGCTCGTTGATATCGAGCAGGTGCTGGTCGAGGCTCTGGATGCCCATCTGAATCTTGGTGCAACCCAGGCGGCGGATGAGCGTGAGGGCCTGTGGCGTCACGGCATCGGGACGCGTCTCGATAACGAGGCCCACCACGCGATGCTTCGCCGTCTCGTTGATGCGCTGCTGACGTTCAAGCTCCTCCATCGTGGCCGTCTGCCACTCGGCGACCTGGCCCCACGGCATACCGGGACCGTACAGACGACGCACCGCGCGGTTATAGCCACCCACGACAGCATCCACACGCCCCTGCTCGTCGGCAACGCCGCTCGCAAGCTCGGCCTCGTCGGTCGCAATGCCGGCAGCCCGATAGCGCTCGCGGCGCTCTGTTACCACCGGCGGCAGGGCATCGGCGGGAGCGTCATCGAGCAGGCGCCCTGCCTCGGCACGGCTGATGCCCGGACGCGCCAACATGGGGTTTGCCGCCACGCCGGCGACGGCATCGTCATTGAGCGCACGGAAAAGCTCCGACATAAACCACGTTTGATACCCTTGCGGATAGTCGCTCCAGGTGCCACCGAGCACGATGAGCTCAATCTTGTCGGTCGCATGCCCCATCTGCGAAAGCGCGGTCAGACGAGCGCTCACCTGCAGATACGGGTCAAAGCAGTTTTGCTCCGCACGGGCGCACGCCGGCTCGGCATGCAGATAGCTTTTAGGCATGCGCAGATCGTTGGGGCAAAACAGGCAATCGCCCGAGCACGGCCAGGGCTTGGTGATGACGGTAATGGTCGCCACGCCCGAAGCCGTGCGACGAGGCTTCATCCTCAGCACTTGCAGCAGCTGACGTTCCAGTTCGGCATCGACATTCCACCCAGCCCAACGAGCCGGCTCCTCACGTTTTACCCGCTGGTAGAACGGCAGCAGACGGCGCTTGGCCAAATCGCGTTTGTCGGCACCCTCACGGCGCGCCTCGGCATGTATCAGTTTGACGAGCGCTTTGTCGTCCACGGTCTCGCCGCGACGCAGAGCCTCGAGTATGTTCAAGATAATCTGTTCCATGACCCCATTGTAAAGGCAAAGGCGCCGGAGCCCGTCACGGCTCCGGCGCCTCCATCAAACAGCGCAGCTATGGTGTATAAGTCTTCGATAACCGCCCGTCACTCTGAATCAAATGACATGTCGCCCGAACCAACCTCAAAACGATACGTGGCGGACTTATCGCCATTATCGAATTCAAGATTCAAAATGGTCTCGCCGTCGTAGTCAAGCGGAAGGAAATCGCTCTCGAAGTCGCCGCTGCCCAAGGTGAGGCTCGCCTTAAAGCCCGTAGAGTTCGGGACCGTCATCTCCACATCGCCCGAGCCCACACTCACGTCCATCGACTTCGCGGGGGCCTGGTAGAGCTCGAACGTTACATCGCCCGACCCGACCTCTGCACTAAGCGCATCAGTCACGCTGCCCGCAAACTCTACATCTCCCGCACCCAGGAAAAGGTCGAAACCATCACAGGTGACACCGGCAATCTGCAGATCACCCGAGCCCACGTGCGCGTTGACTCCCCTCAGATGTTCGGCAACACGGCGCGGCAGCTCAACCGTAACCGAGCGGTCAATTGCCTTACCGTCATCACTTCCAAACTGAGAAACCTTGAGCGTCGAGTCCTCGACGGATGCGATGTTCTGCGTCGCGGCCTTGGAGGCATCCATACCATTGGCAACGCGTCCCCGCTCGATAACGCGAGCCTTGTTGCCATCAACAACCTTGACGTCCACCGTAGCCGCATCGATATCGAAATCGAGGTAGCGAAACTCATCAGCATCAAAGGTCGTACACGAAAGCTGCTGAGGCCGAGCGGAATATTTACCGCCATCGTTCATAAAATCGTCGTCATCAACCACATCGTCCATACCGGACAAGCCGGGTATAACATCGTCGAGATCCCACGGGCCATCAAAATGAATCAAAGTCCGCGAAACGCCAAAAACAAGCCCGATAATCAGTACAAACGCTCCGATGCCAACGCCCAAGCGTACCTTGGATTCATGCGAAAGCTTCATCATTCATCACCCTCTTTGGCGATCGGGTCAGCGGTAGTCGCGGTAGCCACGCCAGTATCAACCGTAGCGGAAACATTCTGAGCCCTAGCTGTCACCGGTGCCGGACCAACCTGAATATCCCCGCGCGCCCAATCACCATCGAGCGCACGCGCCACCCAGTGATAGATGGGAATCGTAAAGAAGATCAGCGCGGCAAAGGGGCCGGCACCAAACGGGAACATCAGCAAAAAGAACAGTAGCCAGCACACGGCCCAATACGGGAACGACTGGAACGGGCCCTTCACCGGAGTCGAGCCAATCGCGGTGCCACTCGTCGCCTGCGCCGTAGCGGCATTGGCGGCCTGTGCACTCCAGCTTGCCGCCTGCGCCGCCTTGGCGGCGGCGTCACTCGCCTGTGTTGCCGCCTCGGTAGCTCGTGCCGCCGCCTCATGGGTGCGTGCGCGCTCTGCCGCCTCGGCCTCGCGCTGGCGGGCGCGGTCCTCGTTCTCAAACTCGATATCGTCCTCGATCTCATCGCTCGGATTGAGCAGCTCGTCCAGGCTCACGCCATAAAGTTTGGCGAGCGAGATCAGGTTCTCGGTATCGGGCGAGCTCTCCGCGCGCTCCCATTTACTGACCGCCTGGCGCGACAGCCCCAGCTTTCGCGCCAGCCCTTCTTGGCTAAAGCCTTTGCTGCGGCGAAGGTCGGCGAGCCGCTGCGCAGTTTCTACATTCATGGTTCCTCCTATGTGATGCCAGCCGTGCCGCCGGACCGTTTTTGTTCTTAAGGCGCCTTGCACAGTTAAAAATCTATCCGCCACCGCCAAAAGCATGCCACCTATTCTAGTGAGATTTTTGACAACCGGCGGTTGCGGGCACATATGAGCTGCGGAAATGTGTCCAAACAGAGCAATGACCCGCAGCTCGGTTGTCCCCGTTGCGGCGTTAACGGTAGTATGGTCGTACTGTTTATTCCGCACCGCCAACGGAGGGAGTCCCGCGCCGTGAACCGCGATTTCGCCTCATCGCTCATCCAGCTCAACAATACGTTCTATCGCGAGCACTCCGCCTCCTTTTCCGATACGCGCCAGGCCCCATGGCCCGGCTGGGTGCGCACCATGGACATCGCGCTCGGGCAGCTCGACGTCGCCACGATCGAGCATCCCGTCCGCGTCTTCGATCTTGCCTGCGGCAATATGCGATTCGAGAACTTTGCCGCCGGCGGCGCACTCGCCGCCAAGGGCGTCAACGGCGCAAACCCCTCGGCAGATGCCAGTTGCCCGTTTGAGTTCTATGGTGTCGACTCGTGCCAAGATCTGGCCATCGATGCACATGGCCACGCCCTGCGCATTCCCAACCTGCGCTTCCAGGAACTCGATGTGCTCGACGCCCTCATGAAGCTCAACCCCGCCGAGACACCCGACGTGCTTTTCGACGCCCCGCTCGCCGACATCTCGGTCTGTTTTGGCTTTATGCACCACGTACCGTCGTGCGAGTACCGTGTACGCGTGCTCGACGCCCTGGTGCGGCAGACGCGCCCGGGCGGCATCATCGCAATCAGCTTTTGGGAGTTTATGAACGACGAGCGCATGGCGCGCAAGGCCGTTCGTGCCGAAGCCCGCGCCGAGCTCACCCCGCCGTTTGAGGGTTACGATTCCGCGCAGTTTGAAGCCGGCGACCACCTCATTGGCTGGCAAAACGACCGCCACGCCTACCGCTATTGCCATCACTTTGACGATCAGCAGATCACCGATCTGGTGCGTGGCGTCCGTACGTTCTACAAGAGCGGCGAGGTCCCCGTGCGCGAGCTTGAGCGCTTCCATGCCGACGGTCGCAGCGGCGAGCTCAATCGCTATGTGATCCTCAAGCGTCTGTAAGCATCGATGACTCGCCACCGAGCCGCATCGCGTCTTTCGGGCAAGCTATGCCCACCCTTTTTCAACCCATTGACGGAACGCGCAGCTATGCGTTCCATACTTATGACCAAGGAGCCTCATGGGAGCCGTCCACGTTCGCACGCCTAAGAACTTTGTGCTGGAAGAGCGCCTGGAGCGCTACGCCGATGCGATTGAGACGAACCCCGAGGCCTATGTCGGAGATTGGCGCAAGGCCTGTGCGCCCGCAGGCAACAAGCCCTTCGAGCACCTTCACCTGGATCTTGGCTGTGGCAAGGGAACGTACCTTGTAGAGCGCGCAGCCCGCGAGCCAAACACTCTCTTTATCGGTATGGACCAGGAGCCCATCTGCATCGCCTATACCGCGCAGAAGATCTGCGAGCAGGAGCTGCCCAATGCGCTTGTGCTGCCCCGAGGCGCTGCATCGCTGCCGCAGCTGTTTGCCGCAGGCGAGCTCGATGCCATCACCATCAACTTTCCCACGCCGCAGCCCAAGGCCAAGTACGCCAAAAAACGACTCGTCCATGTCGAGCATTTGATGCTCTACCGCCCGCTCTTTGCAGCCGGCGCCACCGTCACACTGCGAACCGACAGCAAGCCATTGCGCGACTACGCCCTGGGGCAGTTTGCCGCGGCAGGCTACGACACACTTTGGATAAGTGACGACGTTCGCCGCGACCATCCCGAGCATCCCGAGACCGAGTATGAGTGCCGCACGCGCGAGATGGGCGCCGCCGTCTATGGCATTTGCGCCACACCCGGCGAGAAGCCTACCGAAGAGCAACTCGTAGCAGGCCGAGCGCAGGAGCAAAGCCTTGCCTGCTACCTGCCCGATAACCTCGATGAGCTCACCTATGTACCCCTGGGCATGGAAGAAGCCGTCGAGAACTTTAAGAACCGCGCCCGCAAGGGCAAGAAGCGCCTACCGCAGGAGTCCTAGGGGCTTCTGATGGTCGCGACGTCGGCAAACAAGCGCGAATAGGCGCCAACGAACGACCCTCGAGCCTAAGTGAGTAGACTTTTTCGCAATGGCCACGCACAACCCGAATAACGAAAACTAAAACCGCAGGTAGATCCCTTGCACAAAAGCCATGTGCTCGCGATATCGCAAAAAGTCTACTCACTTAGCTGGCAACTGTACCAAACAGCCGGACAGAACGCCCATTTCCTGCATTTTCTCGCGCGCTGGCACCCCGCGCCGCCGCTACGCCATAATAGTTGGCGGACAAACGCGAGAGAAAGCAACCACATGGCACAGACCACGACAGATACTTCCGCCAGCACCGTTTCCGGCGCCGGCGCCGCCAGCTCATTCTCGGGCGGCACGGGAACCGAAGCCGAATTCGGCTCGCTCGGCGCACTCTCCCCCACCTGGTGGGAGCCCGAGGATGGCAGCGAGCCCGAACCATGGCTCACGCCCGACCAGGCCTTCGAACGCTTCTTTGAATGGACGAGCAATCGCGGTATTGAGCTGTGGGACCACCAGGAAGAGGCCCTCATGGATCTAGCCGCCGGTGACCATGTCATTTTGGGAACACCGACCGGATCGGGCAAGTCGCTTGTCGCGCTGGGCATGCTCTTTATGGGCATGGCACAGGGCAAGCGCTGCTACTACACGGCTCCTATCAAGGCTCTGGTCAGCGAAAAGTTCTTCGACCTGGTGCAGGTGCTCGGCCGCGATAACGTCGGCATGATCACCGGCGACACGCATATCAATACCAAGGCGCCCGTCATCTGCTGCACAGCCGAAATCCTTGCCAACGATGCACTGCGCGAGGGCGAGGACGCCGACGTGGGCTGCGTTGCCATGGACGAGTTCCATTACTTTGCCGACCCCGATCGCGGTTGGGCATGGCAGGTGCCGCTGCTCACCCTGCCCCACACGCAATTCATGCTCATGAGCGCCACGCTCGGCGATGTCACTGCCATCGCCGCCTCACTCGAGGAACACACCGGTGCTACCTGCGACTTGGTCGTCGATGCCCCGCGCCCCGTGCCGCTGAGCTACGACTACGTGACGACCTCGCTCGAGGGCACGGTCGAGCTCGCCATGCGCCGTGGAGAGGCCCCGCTCTATATCGTGCACTTTAGCCAGGACGCCGCCCTTGCGACGGCGCAATCCCTCGCCAACTTTGGCATTGCCAGCAAGGAGCAGCGCGAGGCTATTAAGGAAGCCGCCAAAGGCACGAGCTTCTCCACGGCTTTTGGCAAGATCCTCAAACGTCTGCTCGGATGTGGCGTCGGTGTGCACCACGCCGGTATGCTGCCGCGCTATCGCCTCCTGGTCGAGCGCCTGGCGCAGCAGGGCCTACTGCCCGTCATTTGCGGCACCGACACACTCGGCGTCGGCATCAACGTACCCATCCACACCGTGGTGCTCACCGCG
This sequence comes from uncultured Collinsella sp., assembly GCA_902475785.1. Taxonomy (GTDB): domain Bacteria; phylum Actinomycetota; class Coriobacteriia; order Coriobacteriales; family Coriobacteriaceae; genus Collinsella. Next base: position 14,683 of record CABSAN010000017.1, on the reverse strand, counting down.
CTCACCAAGTTCGATGGCTACAAGATGCGTCGCCTGCGCGCCCGCGAGTTCCATCAGATCGCTGGTCGCGCCGGGCGTTCGGGCTTTGACACCGAGGGCATGGTGATCGCCGAGGCCCCGGAGCACGAGATCGAGAACGCAAAGCTCATGGCCAAGGCGGGCGACGACCCCAAGAAGCTCCGTAAAATTAAAAAGAAAAAGGCCCCCGAGGGCTTTGTCACATGGAACAAGCAGACCTTTGAGCGCCTGATCGAGACGCAGCCCGAAACACTCAAGCCGCGCCTTCGCATCACACACTCCATGGTGATTAGCGTGGTCGAGCAGGGCGGCGATGCCCGCACCCGCGTACACGACCTCATCGAGACAAGCCTGCAAACGCCCGAGGAAAAGGCAAAGCTCGAGGTTCGTGCCGACGAGATCTTCGCCACGCTCATCGACTCCGGCGTCGTCGTGCGCACCGAGGTGCCGCCCGCGCCTGACGCTCCGGCTGACGCCGCGCCGGACATCGACTACGCGCTGACGGTCGACCTGCCCGAGGACTTTGCGCTCGATCAGCCGCTCTCGCCGTTTTTGCTTGCCGCCCTGGAGCTGCTCGACCCCGAGAGTGAGACCTATACCATGGATCTAATCTCGATGGTCGAGGCTACGCTCGAGGACCCCAAGCAGGTGCTGCGTGCACAGGAGCGCGCCGCGCGCGACCGCGCGATGGCCGAAATGAAGGCTGACGGCGTCGAATATGAGGAACGCCTGGAGCGCATCCAGGATGTCACCTACGAAAAGCCGCTCGAGGATTTGCTCGATGCCGCTTTTGACAAGTACTGCCAGGAAGTACCCTGGGCCAACGACTATCAGCTCTCGCCCAAGAGCGTCCTGCGCGACATGTTGGAGAGCGCGAGCGACTTTAAGGGCTATATCCAAAAGCTCGGCATCGCCCGCTCCGAGGGCATTCTGCTGCGCTACCTAGCCGAGGCCTACCGTTCGCTCGACCGCACCGTACCCATCGAGAAGCGCGATGAGCGCTTGCGTGACATCATTTCGTGGCTCGGCTTTGTGGTGCGCTCGGTCGACTCGAGCCTGGTGGACGAGTGGGAGAACGCCGGCAACCCCGCTGCACTCGACGCCGCACCGCCGCAGGGCATCGACGAGGTCGTTGCGGACCGTCGCGGCTGCACACTGTTGGTGCGCAACGCGCTCTTCCGCCGCGTAACCCTTGCCGCCCGCGGACACGTGCGCGACCTGGGCGAGCTCGACGAGGACTGGGGCATGAGCGAGGTCCGCTGGCAAAAGGCGCTCGATGCCTACCATGAGCAGCACGAGGAAATCCTCACCGACGGAGACGCCCGCAGCGCCGCGATGTTTTCCATCGACGAAAGCGACGAGAAGACCGATCACGTGTGGCACGTGCACCAGATTTTTGCCGACGAGGATGGCGACCACGACTTTGGCATCATGGGCGATGTCGATCTGGACGCCACGCAAGACGGCGGCGAGGTCATCTTCAAAAACTACCGCGTCGGCTTTATCGAGGACCTGCTCGAGGACTAGCCGGGCGCAATGGAACGAAACGAAGCGGGGCCGCTGGCAACATCGCCAGCGGCCCCGCTTTTGCACCATATGCTATGCCTTACTCGGCATCCTCGACCTCATACGAATCCGCCTCGGCTGGCTCATCGTTTGTCTCCGTCGCAGCCCCGCGCGCCTCGTCAAACGCCGCCTTCATGGTCTTGTTGCCCCAGGTGAGCTTGCGAATGGTAAGATCGTCGGCCTTCTTGTTGGCCAGGCGCAGATTGTTCTCGGAGGACAGCAACGCCTCCTTGGTTTTCTGCAGATGGCTAATCGTCTTGTCGATCTCATCGATCGCCGTTTGGAACTTGCGGCTCGCGATCTCGTAGTTGCGGCCGAAGTCGTTCTTGAACTTTTCCATCTTGGCTTCGAAGTTCGTGACGTCGATATTCTGCTGTTTGTACTCCGCCAGCTCCTGCTTATAGCGCAGCGAACCCATGGCAGCGTTGCGAAGAAGCGTAATCATGGGAATAAAGAACTGCGGGCGGATCACGTACATCTTCTCGTAGCGATAGCTCACGTCCACGATGCCGGCATTGTAAAGCTCGCTCTCGGGCTCGAGCAGCGTGCAGAGCACTGCATACTCACAGCCCTTCTGGCGACGATCGTGGTCGAGCTTCTTAAAGAAGTCCTCGTTCTTGTGCTTGGTCGCAGTCTCGTCGTTCTCGTTTTTCATCTCGAACATAATCGAAATGACCTCGTTGCCGCTCGCGTCGCACTCGCGGAAGATAAAGTCCCCCTTGGTGCCCTCGGACGCATCGTTATCTTTCTCAAAGTACGCGTTAGGAAACGCCGTCATGCGTAGGCGGTTAAACTCGGTCTCGCAGTGCTGCTCGAGCGACTCGCCCACCATCTTGGTGGACAGGCGGATCTTCATTTCCTTAAGGCGCTCAATCTCTTCGTCCTTGTAGCGGATCAACTCGTCGCTCACGCGCTTGGCCTGCGCGAGCTCAAGCTCGTGGGCTGCCTTGGCCTGTTCCTCACGCGAATCGCGCACCGCCAGCTCACTCGTCAGCTTGGCACGCGCCTCATCACGCTCACGCTCCGCCGCGGCGACCGCCTCCGATAGGTTCATTTTGGCCGTCAGCTCCTGTTCGCGCAGCTGGGCACGCAGGCCCTCGGCCTCTTGCTCGGACTGAGCCTTTGCGGCGGAAAACTTCTCTTGTACCTTCGCGCGATAGTCAGCAAGCGCGCGCTCGGCCTCGCTGCGAGCGGCATCGAGCTCACGCTGCGACTCTGCCGCGGCAGCGGCAAGCGCCATCTCCTGGGCCTTGTCCGCAGCGGAGAGCTTTGCCTGTAGCTCAGCAATCTGAGCGTCGCGGGCGGACAGATCGTTTTGAGCAGCATTGCGCGCCGCTGCCTCGGCAAGTTTGGCTTCGTCATCCTTGCGTCCCAGCTGCGCGCGCAGGTTGTCAATCTCACGCTGGAGCTCTGCGTTTTCCTTCTGCGCATCCGCACGGGCCTCAACCGCCGCGCGCTGGCTTGCACTCTCGCGCTCCGTGGCAGAGCCCTCAAGCTTGGCGCGCAGCTCGGCGAGTTCAGCATCGCGCTTGGCGACTTCTTGCGCCAGCTGCTGGGCCGCAGCGTTCTTCTGCTCGACAAGCTGAGCGTTGCGCTGAGACTCTGCCTCTTGCAAGGCGGCCGTCGAACGCGAGCGCTCAAGTTCCAGCGCCTGCTCGCCCTCGCGCTGGACTGCCTTCACACGCTCATCCAGGTCGCGCGAAAACTCAGCATCGCGCACTTGTTTGACGATATCCGCATAGCCGGACGCATCGACCTTAAAAACTTCGCCGCAATGCGGGCACTTAATCTCGTTCATAGCAGCTCCTCGATGGACGCAAATTTCAACCGACTACACTCTACCGCGCCGCACGGACAAAAAAGGCGCCGCTGCCATAATGGCAACGGCGCCAGAACCACCACAAAGGTGCCTGTCCCCTTTGTGGTGGTTCGAGAATTACAGTCCAAAATAGCCGAGGATTTGATCACGACTTACAGGCTTGTAGTCATTGGCGTCGAGGCCCACATCGTAGCGGTAAATGGGGCGCTCGCGATCGCGGTTGCGTGCGTTGGTGCGGTTACCCCTGCTGTGGATATGCCCATGCAGCATAATAGCGCCACGTGCCTTGCCGTTCCAGCTGAGCATGGGGTAATGGCTCATAACCAGACGATGGCCCTTGGCATAGCCAGGAGCAATCTCCAGGTAATCGCGCACGTCTTCCCAAATCCGCGGTGCGTCGGGATCTTCCCAGTCGCCGTCATGGTTGCCACGGATGAGCGTTACGTTTTGGCATTCGATGCGCTCGCGAAGACGCACGGCATCCGCTAGGGGCAAACGATAGGTAAAGTCTCCCAGGATGTAGAGACGGTCATCCGCAGCCACGCACTCATTGATGGCATCAATGACCTTGCGGTTCATCTCCTCGACCGAGCCAAACGGCCGGTCCATGTCGTGCAAGATATTCGTATCGCCCAGGTGCAGGTCGGCGGTAAACCACATCATCGTCTATGCCCTCATTTCACAACGTGTCCAACTCGTGCTAAGTATACAGACGCAGCGATGCGGCGGTTATCCAAAGAACCCGCCGAACAGTCCGCGGCGGCGCTTGTCTTGCTTTTTCGAAGCGTCACCCTGGGTATTCTTATCCTGCCGCTTCTTACGATCCCGCTCCAACTCATCGTCATCGAGTAGCATATCCCACCCAAACGGTTCGTCTGTCAGATCGAACTGGTCGTCGTCATCAAACATGGCTGTCTCCCTAACCGATTAGCGAGCATCCACCACGTAGAGTCCAACACGCACCTGATGCCACGGGCTGCGCTCGGGGGCAACCTGCTGCACGCGCGCCTCAAATACACCCTCGTTTCCGTAATACATCATCACGGATAGCGGGCCGACCTCGTTTCCCGGAACATAGCCGAGCTTGGTGTTGCCGTAGTAGATTGCAACCGCCTCGGAATCATGGGGATTATCGCGCTCGGCACGCAGTGTCAGCTTATCGCCCACTTTAAGATCGCCTAGGACCAAAGCGCCGTCGGCATATTGAAATCCTGCGATATGAAATGACAGAAGAACACGTGAAGGCTCGTATATGGCAACTCCTCTAACGGCCGGATAAACCAACGCTTAACCTCACTGAGAAGTTTACGGGCCCGTGCGGACACGAATTCACCCGCTCGCGCCTTTCACCCAGTTGCCGCAACGCTTGCGAGACAGAACGCTTGCAGATAAGATAGGAGTACGGATGGCACCCGTTGCAGCGGGTCTTGCCAACTCCGATACACGTTTTCATCGTGAGAAGTGGCCGTCTTCGCTTACGCGGGGGCGGCTATTTCATTCGGCCGATAAACAGGCCGAGTTCGATAGCCGCGATTAACAACGCCAGTAACGAAATAACATCGCTTACGTTCATACCAATTCCCTTCTAAAGGGAGTTGGCCCATCCGCACCCCATAGCAGTAGTCTAACGTAAATGACAGGTAATAGGAACACTTGTTCGTATTACCTGTCATTTCCTAATGCACAAACATGCGCACGAATTTGTGCTTCCAGCTTGCGTAGGGCGCATACCGAAACGGCACGTCCAGCCAGGTTGACTTGTTCACGATGCTCTTCTTGTGGCTAAACGTATCGAAGCTCTCGCGGCCATGGTACTGACCCATACCGCTCGCACCCATGCCGCCAAAGCCCATATGGCTCGTAGCCAAATGCATGATCGTGTCGTTGACGCAGCCGCCGCCAAAGGGCACGTAGCGCACAAAGCGCTGCTGAGTCGCACGGTCCTGGCTAAAGATATACAGGGCCAGCGGCGTCGGACGATCCGTGATGAACGCCTCGGCCTCGTCTAGGCTCTCAAACGTCAGCACCGGCAAGATGGGGCCGAAAATCTCCTCCTGCATCACGGCGTCATCGGGGGTCACGCCGTCTAGGATCGTCGGCTCAATCTTGAGCGACGACTCGCGCGCCGTGCCTCCCAGCACAACCTTATCGGGATCGATCAGCCCACGCACGCGCGCAAAATGCTTGGCGTTGACAATATGACCGTAGTTCTCGTTGTCGAGCGGGTGCTCGCCAAACATGCGACGGACCTCCTCCTTGATGAGGCCCAACAGCTCATCGTGCACGCGCACGTCGACCAGCAGATAGTCGGGCGCCACGCAGGTCTGCCCCACGTTGAGCCATTTACCAAATGCGATACGGCGTGCCGCGACCTTCAAGTTTGCCGTCGCATCCACGATGCAGGGACTCTTTCCGCCCAGCTCAAGCGTCACGGGCGTGAGGTTTTTGCTCGCGCGCTCCATGACGAGCTTGCCGACCGGAACGCTACCGGTAAAGAAGATCTTGTCCCAGCACTCGTCGAGCAGCGCCTCATTCTCGGCACGCCCGCCTTCGACGACCGTCACCAGGCGCGGATCAAATGCTTCCTCGCAAATCTGCCTGAGCACCGCGCTCGATGCCGGAGCATAGGCACTCGGCTTGATAACCACGGTATTGCCTGCGGCAAGGGCGCCAGCGAGCGGCTCGAGCGTCAGCAAAAACGGATAGTTCCAGGGCGCCATGATGAGCGTGACGCCATAGGGCACGGCTTGTGTTTTGCACACGCTCACGGCGTTAGCGAGGTCACACGGACGCAGGCGCGGACGACTCCATCGGGCCACATGCGCAATCTGATGACGAATCTCGGAAAGCGACGTGCCGATCTCGCACATATATGCCTCGTCATGCGACTTTCCCAAATCGGTCTTGAGCGCATGGGCAATATCGGCCCCGTGCGCCCGTACCGTATCGCGCAGGCGCACCAGTGCACGGCGGCGAGCATCGACATCAAACGTAGCGTGCGTCTTAAAGTAGGTGCGCTGATCGCCGACGATGCGCGCAATTTCCTCGGTGTTCATGGCAACCTCCTAGTTCTCGTCCTCAAACATACCACCTGCAACAACTTCGTACATATGCTCGAGCTCCAGGCGGTCCATTAAAAGAGGAACGGGGTACAGGGGATTGGCCTCGGCATCGGCATGCGCCGCCATCTCGGGAATGTCGGAGCGGCGAATACCCGAGACATATTTGGGGATTCCCAGGGCCTCGTTCATGCGGTCGACCCAATCGATAAAGGCCTCGGCCGCAAGACTGTCCTGTGCGGTAGCCGGCGCAATGCCCGCCATGCGAGCAAGATCGGCAAGCTTGGGGGCGGCGGCGTCACCATAAGCGCGAAGCATGTGCGGCAGGATGATCGCGTTGGCCAAACCGTGCGGAATTCCGTATCGGCCGCCCAGACTGTGCGCGATGGCATGCACATATCCAACATAGGAGCGAGTAAACGCAACGCCCGCCTTATACGCCGCCGAAAGCATATTGCGGCGCGCACGCATGTCGTCGCCATGCTCATAGGCCTCGAGCAAATTGTCGCGGATGAGCTGGACCGCCTGACGCGCCATCTTGCGCGTGTAGGGCGTGGTGCTACGGCCGATAAAGGCCTCGACAGCATGCGTCAGGGCATCCATACCCGTCTGCCCCGTAATGGAGGCAGGCAACCCGCGCGTAAACTCGGGGTCGTGGACTGCAAAACGCGGGATGAGCACAAAGTCGTTAATGGGGTATTTATAGTGCGTCTCATCATCGGTGATAACCGCCGCGAGCGTGACTTCACTTCCCGTACCGGCAGTAGTGGGAACCGCAATAAGCAGCGGCAGGAGACGATGAACGCGCAACAGGCCGCGCATCTTGTTGATGGGCTTGTTTGGCTGCGCGATACGTGCTCCCACGCCCTTGGCACAGTCCATGGCCGAGCCACCGCCAAAGCCGATAATGGCCTGGCAGGCGCGCTCTCGATACAGGGACGCCGCTTCTTCCACGTTTGAGACCGTGGGGTTCGCACGCGTTTCGGCATAGACCGCAACGCCAATTCCCTTGGACGCGAGCGCTGTCTCGAGCGGTGCCGTGAGCCCCAGACGGGCAATGCCGGGATCCGTCACGATAAGAACCCGCTGTATCGAACGCTTTTGAAGCACTGTGGGCACATCCTCAGCGTGTTCTAGAATGCGTGGCTCGGTATAGGGCAGCACCGGCAATGCGATGCGAAAAACCGTTTGATACGTTCGGCACCAGGCGCGGCGGGCTAGATGCATAAAGGAAGCTCCTTCATTTGTTGATAGGTCAACATTTGCTCGCCCGATTGTACTCAGCAGAGATCGCAGACGGCCTACCAATCGTTAATCAATCAACATCTTCATATCTCAAAATTGTTTTATTAAAAATCATTCCTAATAGGCTTCACATTTGGTTGCATTTATGGATAATAGAACTCGTCAAGACGCACGTCCGGAGAGGGCCCTTACGGGACCGGACGAGCGCGCAATCGCCATCGATCGAAAGGATCGAATCATGAAGTTTGTTTGCCCCGTTTGCGGTTATGTGGAAGAGTTCGACGGCGACCAGCTGCCCGAGGATTTTAAGTGCCCCCAGTGCGGCGTTCCCGGTTCTCGTTTCCTGAAGCAGGAGGAGGGCCAGCTCGAGTGGGCTGCCGAGCACGTCGTGGGCGTCGCCAAGATGGAGGGCGTCTCCGAGGACATCGTTGCCGACCTGCGCGCCAACTTTGAGGGCGAGTGCTCCGAGGTCGGTATGTACCTGGCCATGGCTCGCGTCGCTCATCGCGAGGGTTACCCCGAGATCGGCCTGTACTGGGAGAAGGCTGCCCACGAGGAGGCCGAGCACGCCGCTAAGTTCGCCGAGCTCCTGGGCGAGGTCGTGACCGACTCCACCAAGAAGAACCTCGAGATGCGCGTTGAGGCCGAGAACGGCGCCACCGCCGGCAAGACTGATCTTGCCAAGCGCGCCAAGGCCGCTGGTCTCGATGCCATCCACGACACCGTGCACGAGATGGCTCGCGACGAGGCCCGCCACGGCAAGGCTTTCGCCGGCCTGCTCAAGCGCTACTTTGGCTAAGCCAGCCGCCTGAGAGACAATCTCTAGCTCGATAAGGCCCGAACCGCACGGTTCGGGCCTTTTTCGTGCCTCACGAACTTGTTAACTCCCTGAAATAGGACCGCCTTCGGCATCGGTTTCTCGTCAAAAACTAAGTGAGTAGACTTTTGGGAACTTGTCGAGCAGACCACCCGTATTGCTTTATAAAACCGCAGGTAGATAGCTTGCCGCAAAACAATCTGGTCGCCATCACGCTAAAAGTCTACTCACTTAGATTTGCAACCGTCCATGATCGGGCCTTTTTGTGTCTAACGGGCATCTTTTTGTCGATTTCTCCCAGTTTTGACCAGTCAACGAATAGCTCAGACCGAAGTAATGCCTCGGCCCCTTGCTCCTCCAAGCTTTTATCGCGATATTCAACATCGAGCAACCTGCATACGGTCTTAACAATCGCGTGGAATCTATCATCATCGGATATCTGTCCGTGTGTCAGGAGAAATACATCGTAGCCCATGGCCTGAAGCGCCGTCATGCGGTCGGCGTCACGCAAGCCATCCCCGGCTCGCCCGTGTGAGCCCTTTCCTTGGCATTCAATGGCCACCTGTCGCTCTCCGTCCGGCGAAGACAGAAGTAGGTCAATGTATACGTGGGACTTGCCTACAATCGCCCGAGCACTTGCGCTTAGTGCCACTTCGACATTGAGCTCTATGCCGCAAAAACCTTCGCCTCCCAATGATCGTGGCAACCCAAGCAACAAATACGTCTCAACCTCAAAAGGCGATGCGGCACCCAGTGGAACGAGATGCGATACCGCGACAAATCGCTTGCCGTAACGCATCCCACAAACATCTGAACAAAAACGGTCAAGATCTCCGTCCAAAACCAAAGCGTCGCGCCGCCACAAATTTGAGGCGGCACCGTCCTCGGACGGGCAACGTGCCCAACCAAAGGTTGCCGGAATCGCGCCTGACTCAATTGCACGCGAAAGCTCCGCCTCGAGTGCTGCCGGCAAGGCACAAACCGCAAACAAGCCGCACATCTCCGCCAATACCAAAAGAAGTTGGAGATCCGTCAGATGCCGCGACATGATGAATGCCGTCAGCAGAGGAGACGTAACCAAAAACCCATGTTCCGTTTCCAGCACGGATTCCCTAGGAAGCTCACCAAGGAACAGCCGTTGCCTAACGCTGGCAGGACAAGTCCGCTTGTTTCTCGTCCGAACCAATGTATGCAACGGCAAGCCTAGCACGACCGCGGCCATCGGGTTACGGGCGAGGTCATATCGCCGCCGATCTTCTTCTGGTCGAGGAAGCGGCGGACACATAGCGAGGGCTTGAGGGGGCAAACGCCAGTACCTAAAAGCCGATATGTCACAAAGTAGATCCTTCATACGCACAGGAAACCACGAATTTCAACCCAGTCAGTCACACATTGGCGCGAGCGCGCCAAAAATGGCGCCGAACGGACTGCCAAGTTTTCAACAGCCCTCCCCAACTGGCCAAAAGTTTGCCAAGAGCTGGACGAAACCCTGTTGAAAACCTCATTTTTTTCTCATGTAGAAGCTTTGCGCGGCAAGTGAGTAGACTTTTTTGAACATCCCGAGCAGGCCGGTCATCCTGCTTTTCAAACCCGCAGGTAGATAGCTTGTTATAAAACTGCATGGTCGCCAAAGTGCCGAAAGTCTACTCACTTAGGTTGCAGAGTGCCCCCCATTAGCTGCAATTCCAAGGTAGTTAGCACTTTTGGACTCAGATCGTCATACTGGACAAGGATTCGAGTCAGGTTTTCAGGGGCAGATGCACCATCGGCACACCAAAAACAGTCACTGACATCGATGAACGGGATACTCGAGCGTGTGAGGGCCTGCGCAAAAGAGCTTCCGCCCGTTCCGCGCTCCACGGCCACGACGCAGTAAAGGCCGGCGTCCGCGTGCTCGACTAAAACTTCCCCTGCCGGAAATGCCTTCCGTACAAGCGCCGTCAGGCCATCACGCGCCTCGCGAGCACGAACGCGCATGCGGTTCACATGTCGCTCGTAATCACCCGATTCCAGTAAACGCGCCAAAGCAACCTGGTCAACAGAGCTCACCGACGAGGCGTAAAAACCAAGGTCGCGCCTAAACCGCTCCATCAGCTCGTCGGGCAACACCATGTACGCTAGGCGCAACGCCGATGACAGGCTCTTCGAAAACGTATTAGTGTAGATAACCGACTGGGCGGCATCGATCGATGCGAGCGCAGGAATCGGCTTGCCGGCAAGGCGAAACTCACAATCAAAGTCATCTTCGATGAGGTACCGACCTGGTCGCTCGGCGGCCCAGCTCAGCAGCGCATAGCGACGCGCAATGCTCGTCACAAGACCGGTGGGATACTGATGGGACGGCATAAGGTGAAGGACATCGGTCCCAGTTTTCTGCAGAGCGCTCAGGTCCACGCCGTCGTCATCCAACGGGATATGTCGTACTTGGCAGCCCATAGCCTGATAGATGCGCGTCAGGCGCAAATAGCCCGGATCCTCAACGGCATACACCTTGTCCGCGCCAAGCAGCTGAACCAACATGGTATCGAGCAGCTGGGCGCCCGCACCGATAACAATGTTGTTGGGGTCGACATTCATACCCCTTGTCCCGCGCAGATGGTGAGCAATTGCGCGTCGCAGCCGGGCGGTGCCCTGTGCCGGTGCGGGCGAAAAGATCTCGCGCTCGTCTTCGGACGCCAGCGTCGCCCGTAGCGCACTTTGCCAAAGCCGCGCCGCCTCCAAAGCGGAAGGAGAAAGTGCATCGAACAGCTCAACCTGTCCGTTGACATCATGCGCGCTGGGACCCACAGAAACGGCATCTCGGTCGATGCCCTCCGCAGCCGAAGCCAAAACCGGTGCATCCGGAAGCTCGCAAGCGTAGTAGCCACGACGCGGCATTGAGCAAATATAGCCCTCAGCGAGTAACTGGCTATATGCATTCTCGATGGTAATGACACTGATTCCCAGATGACTGGCAAAGGCGCGCTTAGACGGAAGATGCTCCCCCGCCACAATACGTCCAGCAACAATATCATCTCGAATTTGCTGGTAAACATACTCATAGAGCGATGCCTCACCACGTTTTTCCAAATTGTAGTCAAGCATGAGTTTGCCACCTGACCTTATCGAGCTGTTCAATCTGGTATTAAGCTGACCTTATTATTATCTCGAAAACTGAGTATTTTGCCATACCCAGCTCCCCGATAGGATGTTCCGTCAAGCAATGCACATGCCAACCAAGGGAGCAACCATGGCAGAACAGACCAGCAAGGCCGATCGCGTCAAACTCAATCGCGAGCTCGCGCAGATGCTCAAGGGCGGCGTCATCATGGACGTTACCACGCCCGAGCAGGCACGCATCGCCGAGGAGGCAGGCGCCTGCGCCGTCATGGCTCTCGAGCGCATCCCGGCCGACATCCGTGCCGCAGGCGGCGTCTCGCGCATGAGCGACCCCAAGATGATCAAGGGCATCCAGGAGGCCGTCTCCATCCCCGTCATGGCCAAGTGCCGCATCGGTCACATCGTCGAGGCGCAGGTCCTGCAGGCCATCGAGATCGACTACATCGATGAGTCCGAGGTTCTCTCCCCTGCCGATGACGTCTATCACATCGACAAGACCCAATTTGACGTGCCGTTTGTCTGCGGCGCCCGTGATCTGGGCGAGGCGCTGCGCCGTGTTGCCGAAGGCGCCACGATGATTCGCACCAAGGGCGAGCCGGGCACGGGCGACGTCGTCCAGGCTGTACGCCACATGCGCAAGATCCAAAAGCAGATCCGTGACATTGTTGCCCTGCGCGACGACGAGCTCTTTGAGGCAGCCAAGCAACTGCAGGTTCCGGTCGAGCTGGTGCGCGAGGTCCATGCCACGGGTAAGCTTCCCGTCGTGAACTTTGCCGCCGGCGGCGTAGCGACCCCCGCCGACGCCGCGCTGATGATGCAGCTGGGCGCCGAAGGCGTCTTTGTGGGCTCGGGCATCTTTAAGAGCGGCGACCCCGCCAAGCGCGCAGCCGCCATCGTCAAGGCCGTGGCAAACTTCACCGATGCCAAGCTCATCGCTGAGCTTTCGGAGGACCTGGGCGAGGCCATGGTGGGCATCAACGCCGACGAGATCGAGATCATCATGGAGGAGCGCGGGCGCTAGTCCGGCAGAAAGGATCGCACATGAGCGATTATGCAGACCAGACGGTCGCCGTGCTGGCGGTCCAAGGCGCTTTTGCCGAGCACGAGGCAAGACTATCCGAGCTGGGCGCACACTGTATTGAGCTGAGGCAGGTGGCTGATTTGAAGCAGGACTTTGACCGTCTGGTGCTTCCCGGCGGCGAGTCCACCGTTCAAGGGAAGCTGCTTGATGAGTTGGGTATGCTCGAGGAGCTTCGTGCCCGTATCGTTGAAGGCATGCCCGTCCTGGGCACCTGCGCCGGCCTGATTCTGCTGGCTCACGACCTTGCCGCCCATGACGATAAGGGGACACCGCGCCTGGCAACCATGGATGTGCTCGTTGAGCGCAATGCCTACGGCAGACAGCTCGGCAGCTTTCGAACCAAGGGACAGGTAGCCGGCATCGACGGTGAAGTGCCACTGACGTTTATCCGCGCGCCCCGCATCGTCGAGGTCCACGGCGACGCCAAGGCCTTAGCGAAAGTCGACGGCCGTATCGTCGCCGCCCGTCAGGGCAACCAGCTCGGCGTAACCTTCCACCCCGAACTCGACGAAGACACCCGCCTCCACGAACTGTTCCTACAAATGTAGGCAAAGTAGAATGAGCGTGGATTTTCGGACACATAACAAATGAGAGTGGATAATCTCCCACTTTGAACTTGAATGCAGGCTCAAACCGGGAGATTATCCACTCTCATGCTATGTAGTCGTTGGGGACGCTCTTAAACGACTAGACAAAACTATAGGAACACCCAATGACTACTTTGGACCATGACGGCGCCGCAGGTAGAGGACGAACAGCGAGCGCCCGTCAGAGCGAACAAATTGGCATGAAAAGAGGACGGCATAGACCTTCTGGTCATGCCGTCCTCTTTGAATGACAAGTTGTCGCTCTGGTGGGCGCGCAGCGTCAAGTGGTTACGGCGTTTGGTAAAACGCCGTAACTAAAAACGGTTGCCGCGGAAGCCGCCGCCGTTGCGGCCGCCACGATCGCCACCGCGACCGCCGCGGTCGTTACCGCGGTTGCCGCCGAAGCCGCCACGGTTGCCACCGCGATCGCCATAGCCACCACGGTTGCCGCCAAAGCCGCCGCGACCGCCACGGTCGCCGCCACGGTCACCAAAGCCGCCACGGCCGCCGCGATCGCCACCGCGACCGCCACGGTCGCCGCCACGGCCACCGCGGTCACCAAAGCCGCCACGGCCGCCTCGATCGCCACCGCGACCGCCACGGTCGTCACGGCCGCCGCGAGGACCGCGGTCCTCGTCCAGGCCCATGGCGACAAGCGGAGCGATAACCTTATCGAGAGCGGCCATCAGCTCGGTGGCCTCCTCGTAAGAAAGCTCGGGCAGGAGCTTCTCCTTCTTGTTGGCAAGCTCGACCAGGCCCTCAGCGGCATCCTCGGCAGCGAAGACGACGATCTTGCGCATATCGCCCTCGGCGTCGTCGATGCGGCCGACCAGATCGGCGGCCTCGGCCTCGGCCATCAGGCCATCGAGCTCACGGAGGCGCATGCCCAGCAGGTCGGACATTTCCTTCTGCTCCATCTTGGGCTTGAGGTCAAGAAGCTTGATGGCGCGCTCGATGTTCGCCATGCGCTCGGCCTTGGCCTCCTCCTCCTTGGAAATAGCAAAGCGACGGCTACGCAGCAGGCGGGCGGCCTTCTGCATCTTGTCCATCAGCTCTTCGTCATCGTAATCAACGGCGGCCTTGACAACCTCGGCCTCCTCCTCGGCGGAAACCTCGTCAGCAGCCTCAACCTCGGCAGCTTCGGTCTCCACGGTCTCGACTGCCTCGACCTCGGCAGCCATGGTCTCGTTCTCGGTCTCGTTCATGATCTCTTCGTTCTCAGACATGAGACTCCTTCTTGGCCCTCTCGGGCATCATCGCCCCATTCGCGGGGCCCGTCGCGCACTCTTTGCGCTTTAAACATTCATGCCTCTCGGCAAAACGTCCATTAGTTTATGGTGTCGCCATCCAATCTAGCTGCAGAATCTATGTGCACACATTAATGCGACATGT
>CABSAN010000016.1 GCA_902475785.1 uncultured Collinsella sp. | reverse complement strand
CAGCCTGCGGCTACCCTCGAGAACCGAGCTCTACACCAACATTCGGGACACTACCAGCCGAGTTCAATGCTGCGATTATCGTCATATCGCCCAATAAGGTTTTTGCGGTAATCCGATAGCTTAAGTGCGTGCCCCAATCTTTTGTCAAACAACCTAATAGAGAGTGAACGTGAAAGATCATCGCAGCAAGCAGTGTGGCACTGATAGATCTCTTTAGTTGTAAAACTTGCGATTACTTCAGCCATTTCATCTAGTGCTTCGTCACTTCTGTTGAGTGCTGGCTTTAGCCTCTCGTGCTGAGCATTCACGTTGGCCATTAGCTCTGCTGATTTCGAGTTAGCAGTACGCCCACGCTTAATATGGTGATCAATCCTAAAATGCTCTATTCCGATGATTGAGCCGTCGTCTCGTTCAACAACAAGGTCAGGCCGCTCTTCGTCCGAGCTGATTGTTCCACTCAGCTTCAAAGCGGCCTTTTTCTTGTAACCCCCCGATGCTGAAGATAGATTGATAACATCATTAAACACCAGCTCTTCGCGCGCATTCTGACTTGATTTATTATCGCTCATTAAATGTACCTTACGCTAAGGCAGACATAGATATAGACAAACGTTAGCACTAGATTTGAACCGGCCGATAGATGCGCATGCTGGAAATGCGTAATCGCTAAAGCAAGACTCGAAAGTTGGACAACATGAATTTCAAAAATGAAAACCTAAATGGGCAGCTGTTCAGCTGGAGATATCATCCTCAGCGGTATATAACAAAAGAGAATGCACTCGACTATTATCATCTATACAGCTATGTTGACGAATTGGCGGATTCTATAAGTGGCATGGTCGAAATGCCGTCATTTAATCAGTTTCTGCTTGAATCTTGCCAGCTACTTGCTAACTCTCTGGATCTAATTCATCAGGGTTACTTTGACGCTGCGTTCTATTCGGTCAGACAGGCTGGAGAGGTCATCCTTATCGGGGCATTGTTCACTAATCTGGAGCAAACTGAACGAAAGGCAACTTACAAGAAGTGGGCCTCGCTTAAGAGATTTCCTTCATTTTCCGAGTTATCAGGAATGTTGCGCGCAAATGATAGTGAGTACAGAGAGCTCCTTGAGCAAATGCCCGAAATTGATGAGCTGATCAGTAAACTCAATAGGCGGGCAAATAAATATATCCACAAACAAGGTCACGAATCCTTTTATACCAAGCCCTATGGGATGGCCCCCGAAAGCGCAGGTCGAATTCATGAAAATTTCGCTGAGTATTTCAAAGCGGCAGTAAAGGTTTGCGCGATCTTTCGCCTTGCAGCCGACCCATTCCCATTATTAAGAAGCGATCCCGAATGCGAATATAGATTTCCAGATTGTATAACGCCCGAATTCAGCCAAAGCTTTATTGAGAATTGTTTGGGTAACGATTTTGTTGTGCATTACACGCAAACAGATTCCTATCGGAATTGGCTTGAAGCAATAAACTATACATTTCCGCAGTTAAAAGAGTCGACGTATAATGTTTCAAGCCTGCACTTCATTGATTTATCTAATATTGAAGACATACTTGATGAGCTTGATAAACTAGCTTTTAAAGAAGTGACTGCGGTACTATTCACAGCATTGTTCTCCAAGAAGACGGTTGCCGTTCATTTATCCGGCATGCTTGATGCATTTATTAATTCAGCTAAACCATCAAATGTTCTGTATCTATCAGATATGAACGAATACACCGAGCAACTTGGCGGAATCAATGTCCCGCTCGTTAATATTTGCAGAGTGGCAAACTGCGGTATATCGAACAAGAATTCAGAAATTAAATCATACGTAACGTCATTTCCTTTCGAGTCCGAGTGCGTTTGTATCGAGACCGATTCGGTTCTCGATAGCAATGAAATTAGTCTTGGCCGAAAGGCGGCAGCGGAACTCGCCCAACTTTGCCGACAGATACAATTAGGAGAATGCGACATGTCTAAGATAAAGGAGACCGCACTGTTTAAGCAGATAAAACAATGATTATAAGTTGCTGAGGAATCATTACTGAGCCGGTGAGCAGAAGCTTGTTGTGGGCTTGAATCGCCTGGCTGTATTGAATGCAATCGGTCAACTCAAAAGTGATTAAAGGTTGGCGAGGCCAAGATGGATGACTACCAATTCAAAATTAATTCTATTTCATTTAAAAATGGCGACAGCTACTCGCCTGGTAAAATCAATATTGTTATTGGAGCCAATAATTCGGGAAAGAGTCAATTTCTAAAAGAAATACGCTCGACAATTCTCGGCAATACCGATGGGCCCAAAGGGCCGTATGTGTATGAGACTAACAATGTAATTATAGATTCAATAGACCTTGCAATACCAAAGAATGCAGAGGATTTTGATGGCTCTTATGGGCTCACCGGTCATGTTGTACGCGGAATGAACGGATGGCGAGTTAGAGATTTTTGCAATATCGGTACTCAATTATCACCTAGCAGTGGATACACGTATCGATCGCTTCCTTGTTCTTTTTCTTTGCAAGATGACTGGCGTGCTTGCTTGAACAACTTGCTTCAGCCCAATGAAACTGATCATTCGCTGGAAGAGAAAGAACGGCAAAGACAGATACTGCAATTCTTGGGACCCATGTTTGTTGATTATGCAGGGACCGAAGACCGTCTTCTTCTCTCGATTGGTGAACCGGCGCGTGGAGTTAGAGACGATTCCTACAATACGTTATCAGCCGCGCTTGACGTTGATGACACGTGCAGCACCATTTCAGAAACAGTTAAACGATTGTTCCATAAAGATATTGCCCTGGACAATACAACAAGCCGTCAATCCGTTGTGCCAGTCGTATCTGAAGACTTTTCAGGCTATCGAAATAGTCAAAACTCGTCGGTAAAGCTAACCTATATGCAGAATGCAACACAGCTTCGAAACGAAGGCGACGGCTTTCGGAGCTATGTAACGATTCTGCTGACAGTTATGGGAGCCTCTAAGCCAATACTTCTTGTGGACGAGCCTGAGGCTTTTCTTCATCCAACCTATGCCATGGAACTCGGTAAACAATTAGGAACTATGCTTGCCGAATCTGACGCGCTGCAAAACGCTTTTATTTCAACCCACAGTTCGTATTTCTTGCAGGGAATTCTTGATTCTGCCGCTTCTGGTCTCTCGCTAATTAGACTTAAACGCAATGGAGGCAAGAGCACGTTTAACATTCTCGATAAAGACAAGATCGAGACCCTGAAGAATAGAAGCGACTATTCACCGCAATATATAGATGCGTTGTTCTCCAAGAGGGCAATTCTTGTTGAAGCCCCTCGGGATGCAATTATCTATTCGGCAATCTGTGACAAAATCTCCGAAATCGACAATCCGATTTTTGTTTCAACAAATGGGAAAGATGCATTCAAAGGCGTTAAAGAGTTTTATGCCGCATCAGGTCTTCCCTGTAGGTGCATCTGTGACTTCGACATCATCAATGATCACGATAAATTTAAAAACTTAATGAAAGCTTTCTCTGTCGACGTAGAAGTTCGTCAAAGGGCTCTTAACGCCGCCGACGCACTAAAGAAAATCTACCGAGATTTGGCGATTCAGAAGACCTCCAATAAAAAGGATCTCGCCTCTTTAATCAAAGAGCGTTACAAAAAAGATGTGTTTATCGATATCCCAGAAAGCTTGCGTCAAGACTGCCGTAATTCACTTCGTGATCTTATTCGATTTGGCATTTATGTTCTTACAACCGGAGAACTCGAATCGTTATTCGAAGATAGCGGAATTGAACACTCCCATGATTCAGATGATTGGCACAAGAATTCCCTGTCGTTTATAAGACAAAATGACATTTCTAAGCTGAAGGGCGATGAGAACATCAGCGAATTGATTTCTTTTTTGGTTAATTTCACTGACAGTTCAATCTCGTAGCTTATATCTGACTCGACGAGTCCGCCTCTTCCTTTCACCGACTGGCAAAACGATTTACGCCTAATTTCGGGAATCAATCGCGGGTTGTTTCTTCGCCCCTTGTCCAATCTCGCTACACTAATAACTGCTGCTATCAGGCAATTTACTGGCGCAGTTTCCATTGGCTCTAGTGAAGATCGGAGCGGTTATGTTTGCTGCCGCGTTCCACACTAGCCGACACTACATCCTGTTCACTGTCATGGCCTGCCTATGCGTTTTGCTGGGCGGGCCTTCTTATGCCGCGGGCGCGGACAGCCTGTTCATTGCGGGCATCACGTACTACGAGCCGGGCGCGTCGGGCCCTGGGTGGGCCTGGACCGATGCAGACCATCTGGAGCTTAACGGCTACACGGGCGAGGCCATCGGCGCCGACGGCGACCTGGTGGTGACTTTGACCGGGCAGAACACTGTTGTCGAGACGAGCGCGCCCGACGTGGACATCTCGCGTTGTGGCATGGAGGTGTGGGGCGATCTGACGCTCCGCGGCGCCGGGTCGCTGGTGGCCACGGGCTCGCAGTGCGGGATCTACGTGTCGGGCACGCTCGCGGTGGACGGCTGCAAGGTTGACGCACGGGCCGACGGCGCCGGCATCGCGGACGCGCGGGTGGCCGGCATGATCGCGGACGGTCTTGCCGTTCGCGGCGGTGGGCGCGTTGTCGCCGCGGGCGCGGGCTCCGGGGCGGGCGTGGGCGCCTATGGTGTGTGTCTGCTGGGCGGGGCTGCCGGCGGCGGCGCGGCCGGGCAGCTTACCGTCGATGCGTCCTGGCTGGATGCGTCGGGCACCGACGACGGCGTCGCCTGCCTGGGCGGATCGCTTACATCCGCGCGCTTTGTGGCGCCTGCGGGCGGGGCCTTTGGCGCAAGCGGCGTGGTGGAAGCCGACGGGTTCGTGGCAGCGCATGTGACGATCGAGCCCGTGGATACTACGGCGTCGGCGGGGGAGACCGGTGGACCCGAGGTGACGGGCGATGGTCCGTCCGCCCCTGGCACTGACCCCGCTACTGGCGAGCCAGCTGCGGATCCGCCGACGAATCCCACACAAAAGCCCGCGGCCGCGACTAAGACGGTGACCACGACCACAGTGACCAACACCACGGCCGCCAAGACCTCTAGGCCCAAGGCCACCACCGCGACCTCCTCGTCACTTCCCAAGACAGCCGACAGCCATTGGATTGCCGTGTCCGCAATGCTGTTCGTGCTGGGAACAGCGGTTCTCGAAGCTGCACACCGATGCTGATACTCCCGATTTCCGGAAGTGTTGTCATCGCCGCCGAACTTTTCAATGCAGCCCTAGCGGGCAAGGGCGTGTCAGATAATTCAGCCTTAGATTATGCAACGGTATCGAAGGTGGTTGCCGAACTTAAGAGTCCAATATCAATGCAATTGGAGTTTCAAGGCAAATATTTGTCCAAAACAAACAAATATTGCTTTTAAAAGCATATAATTCTTATTGTTCTTCCGGTGTGCCTGTGGTAAGCGAACAATATCTAGAAAGATTCCGACGATGATCCTCAATTTTTCTTTTAAGAATTACCTCAGTTTTCGAGATGCTCAGCAATTTTCATTTGAACCGATTTCCAGTAAAAAAGAGTTTGGTCCCGTTCGCGTAGCTGCAGTGTACGGCGCCAATGCTTCTGGTAAATCAAATTTCTTAGACGCCCTGAGTTTTGTCTCTTACTTTGTTCGCACAAGTTACGCAGCGGGCGATTCTCAATCTCATATACCTATCGACCCCTTTTTACTTGACTCGGAATCTCGATCAAGTGACACAGAGTTCTCGATTGAATTTATTGCTAGCAACTTAAAGTATGATTTTTCATTTGGCATTAATAAAAATGAGGTTACATACGAAAATCTCACCGTATATCGATCGAAGCAGCCGTCGCTCCTTTATGACCGCTCTTCGATAAATGGAAAACAGTCGATTAAATTTGGCAGCACCTTTACGGGCGCTAAAAAACAGCTTTGGGATATCACACGTGATAATTCCCTGTTCTTGTCTGCCGCGGCAGCAGCTGGTAGCGAAGTGATTCAACCGGCTTTTGCCGTTCTTGCCAATGAAATCAAGCTATACGATGCAACGCATTATCTTGCTGAGCTCGCCACTATTAAAAAGCTGTTTATCAACAATGACGTTCGGGCCCAGATGCTATCCCAGCTCATTAAATATGCCGACATCGGCATTGATGGCATGGATGTTCGTCAAGCTGAGGGCGTCCCAGGTTTAAAGGATTCGTTCATCGGACTTGATGACATTCCGGAAGAGGCGCGCAAAAAAATCGCAGAAGACTTTAAATGGTCATTCTCTTATGACTTGTTCTTCCACCATGTAGGCTCAGGAGATGGTTTATGGCTGGACTCCGCCCATGAGTCGGAGGGCACAAAAGCTGCGCTGGCGTTTTTCTCGGTAGCCTTATGCTCTTTAAGCAGCGGGGCCACAACGGTAATTGACGAACTTGATTCGAGCCTTCATCCTACGCTTCTGCGCGACTTTGTCTCACTGTTTGCCGATCCCGACACCAATCCAAAGGGTGCGCAGCTAATCTTCTCAACTCATGATGTCACGTTAATGACGCGAATGAGCCCAATGGAAGAGGTGCTTGAGCGGGATCAGGTATGGTTTGTAGAAAAAGATTCCGAAGGTGCTTCTCAATTAATTGCTGCGATGGAGTATTCCCCTCGCGTAAATGAAAATCTTGGCCGCAATTATTTAAACGGAGTCTATGTGCCGCTGCCCAATCCTAGTTTTAAGCAGCTTGTGTCCCAGCTCATGAAGAAAGGCGCTGACCAAAATGGCTAAGACAGAAAGGAGAGGGCTTGCTCGCGGACGCAAAAAGCAAACTAGAGCAAAGCGAAAGCGCCACCTGATTGTGTCCAACGGAAGGGTGACCGAAACCGAATACTTCAACTTCCTTATAAATGAAATGGACGTTCGCGGAAGTGTTCGATATAGGCATATAGACGGAGACCCGCTAAAAGTAACGAAGCAGGTGTCTCGTGAGCTCGAGTCTGACAAAAAGGCAGGCAAAACTGGTGAAATTGAAGAACTGAGCTCCGCATGGATTGTTGTCGATTCGGATGAGTTCAGGAATTTGGCCAAGGCAGAACGAGAAGCAAAGGCCAAAGGTGTAAGGCTCGCAATCTCTTATCCATGCTTTGAAGTGTGGCTCATCGATCATGTGTCACCATGTCCGGAAACTTCTGCATCGACGCCTCAATGCGAGAAAAGGGCACGCGACCTTGGTGTGCTTAAATCAACTGATCCTAAAAGGTCATCCGCATCAAAGTACAAATCTGTGAATTTAAAGATAGTTGGCGGTAACAAGGACCAGGCTTTGATTAATGCCGCAAAACACAACTCGGAAGATAAGCGTCGCGCAAGAGAAACGAATCCAGACAACGTTGCCTCCTATCAAGTGTGGACAGACTTGCCTGATCTTGTAGATGACGTATTTGGATCGGGTAACTAGTGCGATTCATCCCGCGTTAGGGGCAGGCTTTTAACTCAAAAAGTTGTAAACGAGGTAGCAATGCTTTGGAGCTATGTTCAGCTAGATGACGGCGCTGGTCGAGCTGTACAAGAAGATCATTCAATAGCGGACGAGGAAATTTTAACATTACCAATTTCGCTCGACGACTCTATGTCGATCGACCATGCAGTTGAGTTAACCATTACGGGCATGCCCAACGCGCTCAGGCTCTTGGAGAACTCATGATGGCGGCTACGCGGCGGAGCGCTCGTCCGTTCGCGCCGCTCGTGCTCGATGATGCCGGTTCGCTCGAAGCTATTGCCGCGGCTGTGATGCGCCTACACTGCACGCTGATGACGGTCGGGCGCTGCTATACAACCGACGCCACAGGCGGCCGGGCCGCGCTTGAGCTTGGACGCGTCGAGTCCGTGATTGCGGGTGCATTCTGTACGATATTCGGCCAATCGCCGGCCGATCGTTTCACGGACATCTTTGACCAGGTCGCCTACGTGGCCGAGCACATGGTCAAGGACCGCATCTTTGAGGACGGTAACAAGCGCACCAGCCTTGTCTTTGCGTTGTCCGTCCTAAGGTTTGCCAGCACTCCGGTTGTGCTGTCCGACAGCCCCGAACCCAAAGACAACCAGTACTACGCCTGGATCCAGGACCTCGTTGCTAGACGCCGCACGCTCGACGATCTAGCCAACGAGCTAAGGTGCCATTGCATCGTGATCTCCGACGACGCTTCGCACGTATAGAATCAAACCATCCGCACGCCGGTTATTGAATGGATTGGAAACAACATGGAAATCCCCAGCACCCTGTGCAGTAATGTCTACGAGTTTGCGTTTTGCCCCGAGCCCTGTTACGACCGCCTGGTCGACCTCGCCGATTCCGAGGACTGGGGTCCCAGCAACCGCATCCTCAAAAACTACCTGTCGTTTTCGTTTAGCCGCGCGGTGTTTTTGACCGAGCGCGACGTGGACCAGACCGCCCCGTCCAACCTGCCGCTGGTGTTCGACGACGACCGCTGCCTGTTCAACACCGGCCTGTACACGCGCCGTTACGAGACCATCTACGGCCTGTTTGAGCCCAACACCAAACCCGACGCGCGCCAGCGCTGGTTTTTGAAGGGCTTCTTTAAGGAAAGCGACCCCATGCTGGTCTCGTTTGAGTACCTGCCGTGCCGCGTGCGCTTTGCTGAGGACCCCTCCGAGCTCGTCTTTGACTACCGCCTGCCCATCCGTTCCAACATCGACCACATTCTGGGCGACGAGGAGAACCTGGCTCGCATCCCTGCCAGCCTGATGGGGGGAGAGCAACTCGCTGCTGCTGCGCCGCGCCTTTGAGGGCGCCGTCGTCGAGGCCGCCCGCCGCGCCGCAGCCAATTACACGCTCGCGGTGCCGCAGTTCTACGGCGGCCGGATCCAGCTGCTGCTGCCGCTGTGCCTGACCGGCGACAAGCCCGAGCTGGCGCTGACCATCCAGCGCGAGGACGGCTTTTACGCCGCGCGCACCTGCCTCACGCTCGACATGGCCTACAACAACGCGCGACTTATCTGCCGCCCCGAGACTTCGTGGATCAAGCGATAAAGGGCGGTTTAACTGCGGGTTTGTCGGTTGCCCTGATTGCGGTGGCGCGCTATACGCCCACGAATTTAAAATCGGGGGCAAAAAGTTCTTGGTAAACCACGCGCGGCTATGATAGTATCTCTTTTGCCGAAAGGCGACGGGCGATTGGCTCAGGGGTAGAGCATATCCTTCACACGGATGGGGTCACAAGTTCGAATCTTGTATCGCCCACCATCAAAAGCACAGGTCAGAGGTATTAAGCCTCTGGCCTTTTTCTTTTTGACACCAAGAGTGACACCAAAATTGACACCAAAATCGAATCGAAGTCGTCCTAGGCGTCTTTTTTATCGCGCCCTTTTTGCTGACGCCATTGCATATTTTGTATAAAACGCATACGTATTTTCATTGAATTCCCCATGTGATCCGCGCGCAAATGTGGAAACAGGGACCACAGCCCCAGATCGCCTACCAGCGGATTTCTATCACACAGCGCTTTTTCGGCGGAACTCGTCAAGCTTTTGGTCAGCATTTGGTTTGCTTCCGGTACTTACCCGCATGACGGCCCCGTAGATAATCGGCCATGCCCGCAATCCGCACGGCCTACGGCCGATACCAGGGGAGGCCTCATGGACGATATCGTCTGCGCAAACACCGCATTCCGCTACTGGCGCTGCCCGCCCCAAGTACGCGACCTCTACCCGCGCCTGCCTAACTCCGAAGACGGCTGGCGAGCTCTATCCCAAGCCCCTTTCGTAACCGAGGTCCTCAAGACCCCGATTATCGCTGTAGCTTCGCCAGGTTGTTGTAATCACCACTCGGGATTGCGCTCCACTATTCGCTGGGAAGGGGCTTCGGATGCTAGCACAACAATCGACACTCATTTGGGCTTTAGTGTCACCAATCCGCTTAACACGTTATTTACTATGGCACGCTTCGTGTCCCAAATAGACCTCGTACTGGCCATGTACGAACTTTGCGGCTGGTTTTCTGTTTTCGAGCCGGCCCCCGCTGCCGAAATGCAGTTAAAAATGGCGGAAGAGGAGAATCACAATTCCAGCACGCAGGATCTGTTCGAACTTGATGAAGCCGAAGACGAGGCTCCTTGGAAACGCGTTTATGCCCGCGCAACCGTAAAGGCCCCAGATTTTGAAGGCCAATCGAATAAGCGTGAGGACGGAAGAGAGATTACAAAACTCAAAGGTACTTCTCTTTGGATGAGAAAGCCGCTCATCGAACTGAGCGACCTGCATCGATTCGCCGCCAAGGCCAAAAGTCAAATGTGGGGAAAGCAGTTTTATGATGCCGCTCAACAGGTTATCGGCATTGCTGCTTCTCCACTCGAGGTCGCGGGGGTCCTTCTTCTAAGTCGTTCCCGACGTCTAGGTGGTTCAGGATTCAGATACGTGTACCTCAACGATTTAACCCCTCTATCCGAGGCGGCCCAAAGCATCGCAGGTCAAAAGGTTTGCTACGGCGACATTGTGATTGTAAACCCAATCCTAATGAAGGCAGTAATTATCGAAATCCAAGGTGAAGTCATCCATGGATCAGGCGCGGTACTTGACCACGATGCGGAGCGCATGACTGCGCTCCAGAGCATGGGTTTCGACGTGTTCCTGGTAACCCACGATATGCTTAACGACAAAAAGCAGCTAGACACCATAGTCAAAAGCGTCTGCAGTCGCTTGGGGATTCGATATAAAGCCAAATCCGAAGCAATGAAGTGCGCCGAGACGCGACTGCGCGCAAATGTTTTGTGCAACTGGCTGGAAATCGGGAATTAGCCGGCAACGAGATACTAGAACAACCTTGTTTGCCCGCCAGTGAATTAGTGTCATCTCAAAACTATGCCGGATTACGGGGCCGGACCAGGACAGGCCGTCCATACCCTGCATTTCGCGGAATTCGCAAGTCGTCTACCTGCGGTTTTGTTTTTACCGATTGCGCCATGCTCGGGGGTTCCCGGCCTGGCCCCGTAAACCGGCATGGTTTTGAAATCGCCGGGCGGGCGGGGGCGCGGTTGGCCCCGATAATGGGCCCGGCGCCGGCAGGACAGCCGTTGGGCGGATGGCGGACCGCGCCGCGGATGCGAGAAACGGCGGTCCGCGGGATTCGAGATGTCCCAAGGGCGCCGGAGAGGAGGGCGGCGGCGTTGCCGCCGCCCGCGGGGCGCGCCCCCGCGGGCGAAAAGGGCATCGCGGGGCCTCGCGGCCCGTTCCCGCGCCTGCGTCCGCGGCCGGGCTGCGTTCCCTCGCCGCCGCCCGCGAAAGTTTTTCCGAAATTGTCCTTGCATCGGCGGGGGAGTTCCCGTATAGTACTTCTTCGCACGGGGGCGTAGCTCAGCTGGGAGAGCGCTTGACTGGCAGTCAAGAGGTCAGGGGTTCGATCCCCCTCGTCTCCACCCGAGCATTGAATGAGGCTCCAACGCAAGTTGGGGCCTTTTTTCATATAGGCATACAAGGTCAAAGGCGGCACCATGATCCTCCTGGTCGACAAGATCGTGCGTTGAACGGGTGTCGCGAGCATGGTAGTATTTCACGTCGTGGTTCAAGATGGTTGGCCTGCTCTGACGGGCTCTATCACATCCGCCACGCTACAAGGGCTCTTGGCGCAACGGTTAGCGCAGGGGACTCATAATCCCTGGGTTCTGGGTTCGAATCCCGGAGGGCCCACCAGAGAATCAAGAGGCCGGGCAAATAGCCCGGCCTCTTTTTGTCAAAGTTCCCACTTCACATGCCTGCCAAATTGCTTTGATAAACGTTTCCGGTTCAAATCCACGTAATTGTTAGTGCTGTTTGAGAAGTATCATTTCAAAACTATGCCGGATTACGGGGCTAGATGCGGACCGGCCGTCCATACTCAACATTTCACGGAATTCACAAGTCGTCTACCTGCGGTTTTGATTTTACCGATTGCGGCATGCCCGGGGGTTCCCGGCCTGGCCCCGTAAACCGGCATGGTTTTGAGATTGCCGAGCGGGCGGGGGCGCGGCTGGCCCCGATAATGGGCCCGGCGCCGGCAGGATGGCCGTCGGGCGGATGGCGGCCCGCGCCGCGGATGCGAGAAACGGCGGTCGGCGGGACTCGAGATGTCCCAAGGGCGCCGGGGAGGAGGGCGGCGGCGTGGCCGCCGCCCGCGGGGCGCGCCCCGCGGGCCGGATCGGGCATCGTGGCCCCCTCGCTCTCGAGTCCGTCCCGCATCCTCGCCCCCGCCGCCGAAAGTTTTCCGAAATTGTCCTTGCATCGGCGGGGGAGTTCCCGTATAGTACTTCTTCGCACGGGGGCGTAGCTCAGCTGGGAGAGCGCTTGACTGGCAGTCAAGAGGTCAGGGGTTCGATCCCCCTCGTCTCCACCCGAGCATTGAATGAGGCTCCAACGCAAGTTGGGGCCTTTTTTCATATAGGCATACAAGGTCAAAGGCGGCACCATGATCCTCCTGGTCGACAAGATCGAAAAAAGCTTCGGCGCGCGCGTCCTCTTTAGCGGCGCGTCCTTCCAGATCAACCCCGGCGAGCGCTTCGCGCTCGTGGGCCCCAACGGCGCCGGCAAAACCACCATGCTCAAAATCATCATGGGCATCGACAGTCCCGACGCCGGCCAGGTCCAGTACGCCAAGGACTGCCAGGTGGGCTACCTCGAGCAGGAAACCAACCTGGAGCACAAGGACACTACCATCCTCGCCGAGGTCATGGCGGCGGCCAAGGAAATCCGCCGCATGGGCGAGCGCGCCAACGAGCTGCAGGCCCAGATCACCGAGCTCTCCGAGCAGGGCAAGGACGTCGATGCACTCCTTAACGAATACGGCCAGGTCCAGGACCGCTTTGAGCACCTGGGCGGCTACGAGCTCGAGAGCAACGCGCGCAAAATCCTGTCCGGCCTGGGCTTCAAAGTCACCGACTTTGAGCGTCCGTGCTCCGAGTTCTCGGGCGGCTGGCAAATGCGTATCGCGCTCGTCAAGCTCTTCCTGCGCCATCCCGACCTGCTGCTGCTGGACGAGCCCACCAACCACCTGGACCTCGAGAGCGTCCAGTGGCTGCGCGGCTTTATCGCCAACTACGACGGCGCCGTCCTCATCGTCAGCCACGACCGCGCCTTCATGGACGCCTGCGTCGACCACGTCGCCGCGCTCGAAAACCGCCGCGTGACCACCTACACCGGCAACTACAGCAGCTACCTCAAGCAGCGCGAGGACAACCTGGAGCAGATGCGCGCCAAGCGCGCCGCCCAGGAGCGCGACATCGCCCACATGCAGGTCTTCGTTGACAAGTTCCGTTACAAGCCCACCAAGGCCGCCCAGGCGCAGGAGCGCATCCGCAAGATCGAGCAGATCAAAAAGGAGCTCGTCATCCTGCCCGAGGGTCACAAACACATCGACTTTAAGTTCCCCGACCCGCCGCGCTCCGGCGATATGGTCGTGGGCCTGGAGGGCGTGTCCAAGTCTTACGGCAACAAGCACATCTACAGCGATATCGACCTCAAACTCTACCGCGGTGAGCATGTGGCGCTCGTCGGCCCTAACGGCGCCGGCAAGTCCACCCTCATGAAGATCATCGCCGGTCTGGAGCCGCCCACTACCGGCACGCGCGACCTTGGCACCAACGTGGGTGTGGCCTACTATGCCCAGCACGCGCTCGAGGGCATGACCGAGTCCAACACCGTCCTGCAAGAGATCGACACCGTCACGCCCAAGTGGACCGTGCCGCAGCAGCGCAGCCTGCTGGGCGCCTTCCTGTTTAGCGACAACGATTCCATCGAAAAGCAGGTGCGCGTCCTCTCCGGCGGCGAAAAGGCCCGTCTGGCCCTGGCCAAGATGCTCGTGGCGCCCGAGGCGCTCCTGTGCCTGGACGAACCCACCAACCACCTGGACATCGACTCGGTGGACATGCTCGAGAACGCCCTGCAAAACTTCCCTGGCACCATCGTGCTGATCAGCCATGACGAGCACCTGGTGCGCGCCGTGGCCAACCGCGTGATCGATATCCGCGACGGCAAGGTCACGGTCTACGACGGCGACTACGACTACTACCTCTACAAGCGCGAGGACCTCGCAGCCCGCGCCGCCGCCGAGGCAGCAGGGGAGAGCGCGCCTGCCGCGGCTAAGTCCACCAAAGCCAGCGCCGCCCAGGCCGACACCCCCGCCGCGGCGCCTAAGCCGGCCGAGGGCAAAAAGACCAAGGAGCAAAAGCGTGCCGAGGCCCAGGCCCGTGCCGCGCTCAACATAAAGCTCAAGGGCGTGCGCAATCAGCTCAAGAAGATCGAGGCCGAGCTCGACAAGAAGCGCGCCCGCTATGACGAGCTTATGGAATTGATGGCAAGCGAAGAGCTTTATGCCGATCAGGATAAGTTCAACGCCGCGCTGGGGGAATATAACGGCCTTAAGCAAGAGCTGCCCAAGCTCGAGGACGAATGGCTCGAGCTTTCCACCCAGATCGAAGAGGAGACCGCGCGTGAACTCTCGTAAAGCCGCTGCCGTGGCGATGAGCATCATCGCCATCGCGTGCCGCATCTGCGGCATCTTTATGAGCGCGATGACCGTGCTGCTGTGCTTTAGCGGCCTCACCGCTAAGCTGCAGATCGTGGGCTTTGTCGTCGAGCTTTCGCGCGCGCTGCCGAGCGCTATCGCCGGCTATGGCGTCATCACATCGCCCTTTGGCGGTGTGTTCCGCCTGGATTACGCCATCGTCGCCGTCATCCTGTTTGTGGCCGACTACCTGCTCACGCGCGCCTCGCGCCGCGTCCGCTAGGGGAGTGCCATGTCCAGCAGCTACTTCATGAACCTGCTCGCCAGCGCCGTCGCCGTCATCGTGGGCATCGTGATCCACGAGAGCGTGCACGCCGCCGCGGCCTGGGCGCTCGGCGACATGACGGCGCGTTCGCGCGGCCGTGTCTCGCTCAACCCGCTTAACCACATCGATCCGTTTGGTACCGTACTCCTGCCGCTGCTGATGCTCGCCGCAGGTGGCCCGGTGTTCGCCTTTGCCAAGCCCGTGCCCGTCTACCTCAACAACCTCAAGCACCCCAAGCGCGACGAGGTCCTGGTGAGTGCGGCCGGCCCAGCATCGAACATCGCGCTCGCGTGCCTCGCGGCCGCCTTCATGCATGCAGCGTACGGCAACCTCTACGCCAGCATGTCCTTTGCCGTGGCGTCTCAAATCATGAACTTCGGCGCCACGTTCATCGTAGTCAACCTGTCGCTCGCGTTCTTCAACCTCATCCCGATCCCGCCGCTCGACGGCTCGTCAATCATCGTGCCCTTCCTCAAAGACAAGGCGCTCGCCAACTACTACCGCCTGCAGCAATACGCCATGCCCATCCTCATCCTGGTTCTGTACCTGCTGCCCATGTGGACCGGCATCGACGTGATCGGCCGCTATTTCGACGTTACCGTGTATCCGCTCGCTGAGCAGCTGCTCAACTTCGCAATCGCCGGCATCTAAGGTAAACTTACAGGTCGACCGTGCAAAACGGTCGCAACATGCACCCAAACCGCGCCGCGAAGGCGCCGTCAAAGGAGGTCGAAGATGTCGTATCGCGTGTCGACGCAGGTCTACAGCGGACCGTTCGACCTGCTGCTGCAGCTGGTAACCCGCCAAAAAGTAGATATCGGCGCCATCTCCATTAGCGAGGTGGCCGAGCAATACCTGGCCGAGGTCGAGCGCATTGAGGCACTGGACCTGGACGTGGCGAGCGACTTTTTGCTGGTCGCGGCAACCCTTTTGGACATCAAGGCCGCCTCGCTGGTGCCCCAGGAGGCCCCGGGCAAAACCGTCGACGATGACGAGGACGATGAAGACCTCGAGGAGCTCAGTGCGCTCGACGGCGACGCCCTGCGCGAGGTCCTGATTCAGCGCCTGATCGCCTACAAGCAGTTTAAGGGCGCGGCGGCGGTCCTTGGTGCCCGCATGCAGGCCGAAAGTCGCATGCACCCGCGCGTGGCCGGCCCCGACCCCGAGTTTTTGGGGCTTATGCCCGACTACCTGGCCGGCATTACCCTGCGCGGCTTGGCCGTCATCTGTGCCGACCTGGACGGCAAGCGCCAGACTTTCCTGCTGGAGGCCGAGCACGTGGCACCGCATCGCGTGCCGCTCGACCTGACGGTGGCCTCGGTCGACCGCTTTACCATGGCGCACCAAACCTGCACCTTCCGCGAGCTGCTGGACGGCGACGCCACGACCGAGCAGCTCGTCGTCACCTTCCTGGCCATGCTCGAGCTCGCCAAGCGCGGCTCGCTTACGCTAAGCCAAGACGAGATCTTTGGAACCATTCAAATCAACCGCGTCGAGGGCGCCGAGGCCTATGTGCCCGGCGAGGGCCCCGAGCTCACCGAATAGGAGCGGCAACCATGTCAACCCTTTCCACGCTAGAGGCAAACAGCCTCAAAGGCGCCCTCGAGGCGCTGCTGCTGGTTTCGAGCGACCCCGTGAGCGCGCCCGCGCTGGCCGGCGCACTGGATATCGCCCCCGGCGAGTGCGCGTCGCTGTTGGCCGAGCTCAAAGTTGAGTACGAAGAGGCCAATCGCGGCTTTCAGCTCCGCGAGGTCGCCGGCGGCTGGCGCCTGTTTACTCATCCCGCCTATCACGATGTGGTCGAGGCCTATGTGCTGAGCTGGGACACGCAAAAACTGTCGCAGGCGGCGCTCGAGACCCTGGCCGTCATCGCCTACCACCAGCCCGTCACGCGCGAGGTGGTCAAGGGCATCCGCGGCGTCAACTCCGACGGCGTCATCGCGTCGCTCGTTGACAAGGGCCTGGTGCGCGAGCTCGGGCGCGACCCCGAGCGCGGTCAGGCCATCATCTACGGCACGACCAACGCCTTCTTGGAAAAGTTCGGCCTGCGCTCCACCCGCGACCTGCCCGATCTGGAGCAGTTTGCCCCCGACGAGCAGTCGCGCCAGTTTATCCGCGAGCGCCTGAGCGGCCGCAGCATTCAGTCCACGCTCGAGGAACAGGCTGAGGACCTGGACGAAGAGTGCGAACTGCTCGATACCGATGTTGAGGATACCGATGGCGAGGAGCTTCTGCCCACCGTCGATACCTCGGAGGATTTACATGACGAGGACTAACGAAGCAGAGGGGACGCGCATCGCAAGCGCCATGGACACCACAGCGTCAGCAGGCGACGCCCAGCCCGTCTACCCGCACACCATGCGCCTGCAGCGCTTTTTGGCGCGCGCGGGCGTGGCGAGCCGCCGCGGCTCGGAGGACCTGATGACCGCCGGCCGCGTGACCGTTAACGGCGAGGTCGCGACCGAGCTGGGCACCAAGGTCGACGTCGACCGCGACCACATCGAGGTCGACGGCATGCCCGTCAAGCTCAACCAGGGCGCCGTGTACCTGATGCTCTACAAGCCGACCGGCTATCTCACCACCATGAGCGATCCGCAGGAACGCCCCTGCGTGGCCGACCTGGTCCCGCGCGACCGCTTTCCGGGGCTTTTCCCGGTTGGTCGCCTAGACCGCGACACCACGGGCCTATTGCTCTTTACCACCGACGGCGACCTGTCGCAGGACCTGCTGCATCCCAGCAAGCACGTCTACAAGACCTACCAGGCGCTCGTGGACGGCCACCTGACCGATCGCGACTTGGAACCACTCCGTTGCGGCATCGAGCTCGACGACGGCCTGTGCCAGCCGGCGATCTGCCGCGTCATTAACGCGCGCGAGGCCGAGGCCGTGGCTCCCCAGGGCGTCAAGCCCGGTACCACCGCCGTGGAGGTCATCATCCGCGAGGGACGCAAGAACCAGGTCAAGCGCATGCTGAGCAAGATCAACCATCCGGTGATCCGCCTGCACCGCTGTAACTTTGCCGGCCTGGAGCTCAAGGACGTGGCCAAGGGCTCGTGGCGCGAGCTCACCGACCGCGAGGTACAGATCCTCAAGGCCGGCGGCATCCCGCCCAAGCAGGCCAGCGCCAAGCGCGGTGGCAAGCCCCAAGAAACCCCCGCGAGCCGCACGCGCCACCACGGCAGCCACGGCTCCGCACCCAAGCGCAACACTTACCGCGAGCGCTACACAGGCTAGGCAACCCGCCGCGCCCCAACGCCCGCGAACCATACCAGCACGTCAACCATCGAAAGGAAGCATTGCATGATCGTCGCCATCGACGGCCCCGCCGGTTCCGGCAAGTCCACCATCGCCAAGGAGATCGCCCGCCAGCTGGGCTTTAACAAGCTCGACACGGGCGCCATGTATCGCGCCGTCACCTTCGCCGCGCTCGACCGCGACATCGACCTGGACGACGAGGCGGCCATCGACGCCCTCGCCGAGCAGATCGAGATCCGCTTTACCAACGGCACCGGCGAGGACACGCGCCTGACCATCGACGGCCAGGACGCATCGGCTGCCATCCGCACCCCGCAGGTGGACGCCAACGTCTCCAAGGTCTCGGCATACCCGGGCGTGCGCGCCGCCATGCTCATCCATCAGCGCCGTGCCGCCGAGGACCGCGATATCGTGGCCGAGGGTCGCGACATCGGCACCGTCGTGTTCCCCAACGCGCAGGTCAAGGTCTTCCTGACCGCCGACCCGCGTGAGCGCGCCCGTCGCCGCGTGCTACAGCGCCACCAAAACGACGCCCAGCCGCTCACCGAAGAGCAGCTCGAGGCCGAGGTCAACGAGACCCTCGACGCCCTCAAGCAGCGCGACAAGCTCGACAGCAGCCGCGAGGTCGCACCGCTCGTGCCCGCCGAGGACGCCGTACACGTCGACTCCACCGCGCACACCATCGACGAGGTCGTCTCGATCATCGAGAACCTCATCAACCAAAGGAGGTAGCCAATGCGCCTGTTTAAACAGACGCCCGAGGATTACTACAACGCCCCCTACGCCGAGTTCCCGGCGCTCATCCGCGGCACCGTCGTCGTGGTCATGGCCATTCTGTGGGTCTTCTCCAAGCTCATGTGGCGTTGGAAGGTCGAGGACGCCGACCTGCTGTTTGAGCGCCAGGAAGGCCGCGGCAGCGTAGTCATCTGCAACCACACCTCGATGGCCGAACTCTTGGCCGTGGAGACGGCGCTGTTCTTTGGCGGCCGCCGCATCCGCCCCATCTTTAAGTCCGAGTTCGCCAAGAGCAAGATTGTGCGCTGGGCCTTTAGCCGCGTGGGCGGTATTCCCGTCGAGCGTGGCACCGCCGACATGAAGTGTCTGCGCGCCGCCCAGCATGCGTTGCAGCGCGGCGAGGACGTCCTGATCTTCCCCGAGGGCACGCGCATCCGCTCACGCGAGATCAAGCCCGAGATCCACGGCGGTTTTGCGCTCATCGCCCAGATGGGCAAGGCGCCCGTCAACCCACTCGCCATTTGTGGCTGGTCCGACATCACGCCCGCGGGCAAAAAGCTCATGCGCCCCAAAAAGTGCTGGATCCGTGCCGGCAAGGCCGTCTCGCTTTCCGACGCACCGGCCGGGCTTAAGCGCACAGAGCGCCTTGCTTGGTTTGAGTCCGAGTCCATGAACCGCGTCTACGCCATGCGCGACGAGCTGTGCGACGAGCATCCGGGCAGGTTCTAGCCATGGGCGAGGAAGTCATGAATACCGCCTCGACCGCCGCTGAGGAGGCTGTCCCCGTCATCGAGATCGCCGCGCATGCCGGCACTTGCTACGGCGTACAGCGCGCGCTCGACATGGCGCTGGCCGCCGCGCCGCAGGCAGGGGAGACCGCTCAGGTCCACACGCTGGGGCCGCTCATCCATAACCCCATCGTGGTGCGCGAGCTCGCCGAGGCAGGCGTCGGTCTGGCCGACACCCTAGACGATGCCGCATCGGGTACCGTGATCATTCGCGCGCACGGCGTGGTGCCGCAGGTCATCGACGCCGCTCGCGAGCAAGGCCTTACCGTGGTCGACGCCACCTGCCCCTACGTGAAGAAGGTTCATGTGGCGGCCGAGCGCCTGGTGCGCGAGGGCTACCGTGTGATCGTCGTGGGCGAGCCGGGCCATCCCGAGGTCGAGGGCATCCTGGGCCACGCCGGCGATGACGCACAGGTCGTGAGTTGCGCTGCCGATGCGGACGCACTGCCGCTCAAGGGCAAGGTGGGCCTGGTTGTGCAGACCACCCAAACCGCACGGAACCTCGCCGAGGTTGTGGCTACCATCACGCCGCGTGTGCAGGAACTGCGCGTGATCAACACAATCTGCGCCGCTACGAGCGAGCGCCAGCAGGCCGCCGCCGCACTTGCCAACCGCTGCGACTGCATGGTCGTCGTGGGCGGCAAAAACTCCGGCAACACCCGCCGTCTGGCGCAGATTTGCGCCGACGCTTGCGAGCGTACGCATCATATCGAGGAGGCAAGCGAGCTCGAGGCCGCATGGTTTGTCGGCGCGCGCCACATCGGTATCACTGCCGGCGCCTCCGCCCCGCAAGAACACATCGAACGCGCCGTCGCGCGCATCAAGGAGCTTTGCCGCTAATCATGGACCAGACCGTACCCGCATACGCCGCCGAGGTGGCCGATTACGGGCGCAGCCACGACCCCGAGCCGGGTGAGGGCGCGCTCGTAAAGAGCGTGCGCCCCGAATCGCCCGCGTGGGATGTGGGTATCGAGCCGGGAATGCGCGTACTCACGGTCAACGGTGAGGTGCTCACCGACATGATCGTGTGGCTCTGGGAGGCCGACGACGACACCGTCGACCTCGAGGTTTTCGATCCACGCGACAACAGCGTCACCCCCGTCGAGCTCGACCGCTTTCCGGGAGAGGACTGGGGGCTTGAGTTCGATGGCCCCATCTTCGATGGCATGCGCACCTGCGTAAACGCCTGCGTGTTCTGCTTTATGACCATGCTGCCCAAGGGCGGTCGCTCCACGCTCTATATTCGAGATGACGACTACCGCCTGAGCTTTTTGCAGGGCAACTTCGTCACGCTCACGAACCTCACCGACGAAGATGTTCAAAACGTCATCCAACGCAACATGAGCCCCATGAACGTGTCGGTCCATGCCGTGAGCCCCGACGTCCGCCGCCGCATGATGGGCCGCAACGCCCAGCGCGGCATGGACGTGCTCGAGGCCATCATGGCCGCCGGTATCGAGATTCACGCGCAGATCGTACTGTGTCCCGGCATGAACGACGGCGAGGAGCTGCAAAAGACACTACGCTTTTGCGAGGAGCACGAGCAGATCACGAGCCTGGGCATTGTGCCGCTCGGTTTTACCAAGCACCAGAATCGCTTTACCTGGTCCTACAGCGACAAGCCTGAGCTCGCGCGCGAGACCATCGCCATGATCCGTCCCTACCAGGATCGTGCCTACGAACGCTTTGGCCGCCACACCTTCCAGATGAGCGACGAGTTCTATCTGGACGCCGGCATCGATCCTCCCGAGGCGGACTTTTACGACGGCTACCCGCAGTACTACGACGGCATCGGCATGATCCGCTCGTATCTGGACGAGACCGACGACGTGCTTGCCGCCGACACCGAGCGTCTGGCCCGCGTCCGCGCTGGCATCGCTGAGCGCAACCAGCGCCTCCTGTGCCTCTCCGGCGCCAGCGCACGCGATACCGTGGCGCGCTTTGTGGAGTCGCCACATGGCCTCGACGGCACCGTCACAGCCATCAAAAACCGCTACTTTGGCGGCAACGTGGATGTGACCGGCCTCATCGTCGCCAGCGACATCTTGGAGCAGCTGCCTCAGGACCTCTCGGGGGTTATGCTCTTTGTGCCTAAGCTCATGTTCAACGCTGACGGCATGACGCTTGACGAGTATCATCGTGACGATTTAC
Source organism: uncultured Collinsella sp. (assembly GCA_902475785.1). GTDB lineage: Bacteria > Actinomycetota > Coriobacteriia > Coriobacteriales > Coriobacteriaceae > Collinsella. The sequence goes on along the minus strand of CABSAN010000016.1, from coordinate 19,432 downwards.
TCGCAAGCCTTACCAGTCGCGGCGCCGAGGTTCATGTGGTTTCGACCATGCCGCATGAGCTGCTCGATACCCTGGAGCATATCCTTGGCATTGTGCCCGCAGACTCAAACATTTCCACTGACCCTACCCATTAAAGGAGTGCAGATGAAACCTATCGTCGCTGTCGTCGGACGCCCCAACGTGGGCAAGTCCACGCTCGTTAACCGCCTGGCCCAGACCTCGGACGCCATCGTCCACGAGTCCCGCGGCGTTACGCGCGACCGCTCGTATCACACGGCCGATTGGAACGGCCGCGAGTTCACCATCGTCGACACGGGCGGTATCGAGCCGCTCAAGAGCGACGACTTCTTTGCCACGTCCATCCGCGACCAGGCCCTTGCCGCCGCCGAGGAAGCCGCCGTCATCCTATTTGTGGTCGATGGCCGCACCGGCGTCACCGAGGAGGACGAGTCGGTCGCTCGTATGCTCAAGCGCTGCGACAAGCCGGTCTTTCTGCTGGTGAACAAGCTCGACAACCCCGACCGCGAAAACGACAGCATCTGGGAGTTCTATTCGCTCGGTATCGGCGAGCCCACGCCGCTCTCGGCCCTGCACGGCCACGGCACGGGCGACCTGCTCGACGATATCGTGGCCCTGCTTCCGGAGGAAGAGGACGAGGTCGCCGATGAGTTCCCCGACGCGCTGAACGTTGCCATCATCGGCCGCCCCAATGCCGGCAAGTCGTCGCTGTTCAACCGCATCCTGGGCGCCGACCGCTCTATCGTGTCCAACATTGCCGGCACGACGCGCGACGCCATCGACACCGTCGTGGAGCGCAACGGCAAGCACTACCGCATGGTCGACACCGCGGGCATTCGCAAGAAGAGCACCGTGTACGAGAACATCGAGTACTACTCCATGGTCCGCGGCCTGCGCGCCATCGATCGCGCCGACGTGGCACTGCTCGTCGTCGACGCTTCCGTGGGCGTTACCGAACAGGACCAGAAGGTCATGGGCTTGGCCATCGAGCGAGGCTGCGCCATCGTCGTGTTGCTCAACAAGTGGGATCTGCTCGACGACGACCGTAAGCGCGAGGCCTGCATGGAGACCGTCGACCGCCGTCTGGGCGTCATGGCTCCCTGGGCCCAGTACCTGCGCATCTCTGCTCTCACCGGCCGTAGCGTCGAGAAGATCTGGGCGATGGTCGACGCCGCCGAGAAAACGCGCTCGCAAAAGATCACCACCTCGCGCCTCAACACATTCCTCACCGACCTGCGTGAGTTCGGCCACACCGTGGTGGACGGCAAGCGCCGCCTGCGCATGCACTACGTGACTCAGACGGGCATCAACCCGCCGACGTTTACGTTTTTCGTCAACCACAGTGACTTGGTCAACGACACCTACCAGCGCTACGTGGAGAACCGCATGCGCTCGACTTTCGATTTTTCCGGCACGCCCATTCGACTCTTCTTTAGGAAGAAGGAGCAAAAGGATGCATAATCCGATTCTGCTGACCGCCATCTGCGCCGTGGTCTCGTTCTTTATCGGAGCGATTCCGTTTGGCCTGATCCTGGGTCGCGTGTTTAACCACACGGACATCCGCAAGGCGGGCTCCGGCAACATCGGCACCACCAACGCCCTGCGCGTAGCCGGCCCCAAGGTGGCCGCGCTCACGCTGCTGCTTGACTGCCTTAAGGGCGCCATATGCGTCCTTATCGCCCGTCCGCTCATCGCCGATCTTGGCTATGGTTTTCCGCCAAACATCATGGCGCCTGGGGCCCCCGGCGACTGGATGCTCGGCGTCATCTGCCTGGCAGCGGTATGGGGCCACATCTTCTCGCCGTACCTTAACTTCCACGGCGGCAAGGGCATCGCGGTTGGTCTGGGCGTCATCCTCGCCTGGTACTGGCCCATTGGCCTGTCGCTGCTGGGCATGTTTATCGTGGCCGTCGCCATCACCAAGTTTGTGTCGGTGGGCTCGCTTGCCGCGGCCATCGGTCTTCCCATCGCCGCCTGCGCGGTCTTTCCGTACAGCAGCCTGGGCCTTAAGTTTTGCATGGCGATGATCGGCATCACCGTGGTGTGGGCCCATCGCGCGAACATCAAAAAGCTCATGACCGGTAAGGAGTCCAAGCTCTCGTTTACCAAGCGCGTCACCGAGCCCGACGATAAGTAGGAGAGAGTCATGAATGTTGCGCTGATTGGCTCTGGCTCCTGGGGAACCGCCGTCGCCGGCCTTGCCGCCGCGCGAGCCGAGCGCGTGACCATGTGGGCCCACAGCGAGCAGACGGCCGCCGGCATTAACGGCGAGCACCGCAACCCGCGCTATCTGGTGGGATACGAGCTGCCGGACAACGTGGTGGCAACGACCGAGCTCACCCAGGCGCTCGACGGTGCCGATGCGATCATCATTGCCGTGCCCTCCACGCACTTGCGCGACGTGTGCCATCGGGCAGCGCCCTTCATCGCCGCCGACACCCCGGTGCTCTGCCTCACCAAGGGCATTGAGCCCGAGTCTGGCCTGCTCATGAGCGAGGTCATTGCCAGCGAGATCGGCAACGAGGCACGCGTGGCGGCGCTCTCCGGCCCCAACCATGCCGAGGAGATCTGCCGCGGCGGACTTTCTGCCGCCGTCATCGCCAGTGAAGACCCTCAGATAGGGGAGACCTTTAAGGACTTGCTCCTATCCACGGCCTTCCGCATCTATCTGTCGCAGGACATGACCGGCGTCGAGGTTTGCGGCGCTATGAAAAACGTCATCGCCATCGTGTGCGGCATCTCCGCCGGCTCCGGCGCGGGCGACAACACGCTCGCCCTTATCATGACGCGCGGCCTTGCCGAGATCAGCCGCCTGGTACACGCCCGCGGCGGGCAGGCCATGACCTGCATGGGCCTTGCCGGCATGGGCGATCTCATTGCCACCTGTACCTCGGAGCATTCGCGCAACCGCACCTTTGGCTACGAGTTTGCCCACGGCGTCTCGCTCGACGAGTACCAGACGCGCACACACATGGTGGTCGAGGGCGCCGTCGCGGCACGGAGTGTGAGCGAACTCGCCCGTTCACTGGACGTAGACATTCCGCTCACCTTTGCCGTGGAGCAAACGCTCTACAACGGTGTTACTTTGGATAGGGCGCTCGAGATTCTCACCGACCGCGTCCCCTCTCAAGAGTTCTACGGAATCACCGACTAGCGCAGAAAGGCTTCTACCATGGGTTCCATTAAAATCGCTCCTTCGATTCTTTCGGCCGATATGGCTAACCTCAAAGGCGACCTCGACAAGATCGCCGGCGCCGACTTTGTGCACTTCGACGTCATGGACGGTCACTTTACCGGCAACCTCACCTTTGGTGTTGACATCCTCAAGGCCGTCAAGCGCTCCACCAAGGTGCCGGTTGACGCACACCTCATGGTGTCGAACCCCGACGAGACCGTCGATTGGTACGCCGACGCCGGTGCCGATATGATCACCGTACACTACGAGGCTTCCACGCACTTGCACTGCACGCTCACCCATCTGCAGCAGCGCGGCGTCAAGGCCGGCGTGGTGCTCAACCCCGCAACGCCCGTCTGCGTGCTCGAGAGCATCATCGACGTCGTCGATATGGTGCTGCTGATGAGCGTGAACCCTGGCTTTGGCGGCCAGAGTTTTATCCCCGGTACCATCGCCAAACTGCACGAGCTCAAGGCCATGTGCGAGCGTCACGGCGTTTCGCCCCTCATCGAGGTCGACGGCGGCATTTCTTCCAAGAACATTGCCGAGGTCGTCAAGGCCGGCGCCAACGTCCTCGTGGCCGGCTCCGCTGTTTTTAAGTCCGAAGATCCCGCTGCCGAGGTTGCGCTGCTGCAGAAGTTGGGCAACGAGGCCGCACAGGAGGCATAAACCCTTATGACCGCAGGTCAAAACCGCATACCCGTGAATCTTGATTATGCCGCCTCGACGCCCATGCGCGCCGAGGCGCTCCTTGCGCAGCGCGAGTACGACGACAGCGAGCTTGCGGGCGTCAACCCCAACTCACTGCACTCGCTTGGCCGCAAGGCTGCCGCGCGTCTGGAGGCCGCACGTCGCGAGATCGCCCGCAGCTTTGGCGCACGCGTCCGCCCGTCCGAGATCGTCCTGACCAACGGCGGCACCGAGGCCAACCAGCTGGCGCTCCTCGGACTTGCCGAGGGCGCTCGCCAGCGCGACCGCAAGCGTAACCGCGTGATCGTATCTGCCATCGAGCACGATTCGATTCTGGACAACCTGCCGCTGCTGCGTGCCACCGGCTTTACCGTCGACCTGGTTCAGCCCTGCCGTGCGGGCTACATCGAGTCTGCTGCGCTTGTCGAGCTGCTCAGCGATGACGTGGCGCTCGTGAGCATTATGGTCGCCAACAACGAGACCGGCGTGGTGCAGCCCATCCGCGAGCTGGCCGCCGCCGCACATGCTGCCGGCGCTTTGTTTCATACCGATGCCATCCAGGGCTACTTGCATATTCCGCTCGATGTCACCGAGCTAGACGTCGACGCTATGACCGTTGCCGCACACAAGATTGGCGGCCCCGTGGCCTCCGGCGCGCTCTACCTTAAGAACCGCACGCCGCTGCGCCCCCGCATCTTCGGTGGCGGACAGGAAGCCGGCCGTCGCGCCGGCACTCAGGACCTGCGCACGCAGCTGGCTTTTGCCGCCGCCGCTTCCGCGTTGTTGCCGAATGTGGGCCGGGAACGCGCTACACTGCAGGCCCTGTCCGATAAGCTCTACGCCACGCTTACAGCCCATCCGCGCATTCACGCTACGATGGACGACTACGCGCAGGCAGACCGTCTGCCGGGTATGGTTTCAATCTACGTCGACGGCATGGACTCCGAAGAGCTCATCATCAAGCTCGATGCCGCCGGTTTTGAGGTTTCGGCCGGATCGGCTTGCTCGAGCGGCAGCATGAACCCGAGCCACGTGCTCAGCGCCATGGGCATTGGTCGCGAGCAGGCATTGGGGTCGCTGCGCATCTCGTTTGATGACCGCGTGAATCCGAGCGATCTGGACGACTTTGCCCAGACGCTGCTCTCGATCGTAGGCGCCGCATGATCGTCTCCGAGCTTGAACGTGCGCTGCTGGAGCGCTACCCCAAGGCGGACGCCGAGGGCTGGGATCATGTAGGGCTATCTGTGGGTGATCCCAATGCTGAGATCACCGGTGTTGCCTGCGCACTCGACGCGACCGTAGCCAACGTGCACCGCGCTCTCGAGGCCGGCGCCAACGTGCTGCTGACGCATCATCCCATCTATATCAAGGCGCCCGAGGCGTTTTGTCCGGCCGATTCCGGGCGCCCCCAGTGCAGCGCTGCGCTGTACGAGGCAGCTCGTTGCGGCGTGAGCATTATCTCGCTCCATACCAACCTGGACCGCTCGCACGAAGCGCGCGTTCGCCTGAGTGAGTTGCTGGGCGCTGAGCCCATGAGCTCGCTGGAGCATGTGGACGAGGCTGAGCTCACCGGTCTGGGCGCGCTCGCGACCCTCCACGACGCTTGCAACCTGCGCGATCTCGCCAACCGTGCCGCCACGGCCTTTGACAGCGACCCGCGCGTATGGGGCGATGCCGAGCACCCGTGCCGCACCGTCGCCATTCTGGGCGGCTCCCTCGGCGATTTTGGTGAGCTTGCCATCGCCGCGGGCGCAGATGTTATTGTGACCGGAGAGGCCGGCTACCACGTGGCACAGGACCTTGCCTTGCGTGGGCTGGGCGTGATTCTGCTCGGCCACGACCGCTCCGAAGAGCCGTTCGTTGATATATTGATGAACTCTGCAGTTGACGCCGGGGTCGATCCCCGTCATACGATTAAAATACTGAACCCTTGCCAATGGTGGACTGTGACAAAAGGAGAGAACTTATGAGCGCCGGCGCTACGCTACTCAAGCTGCAACAGATCGATTTGGAGCTCGCCCGCAACAAGAGCGAACTTGCCAATATGCCGGAGCTTAAGGAGCTCGCTTCCAAGCGCAAGACCTATGTAAAGCTCAAGTCCGAGATGACCAAGCTCTACGCCCAGCGCAAGGACCTGGACATTGAGCTCGACGATCTCAACACCACCGAGATCCAGACCAACAATGCCATCGAGGCCGCCAAGAAGCGCCACGTCGATGGTTCTGACTACCGCGAGGTTCAGGACCTGGAGAACGAGCTCGCCACCCTGGCCAAGCGCCTGGACAAGATCGAGCACACCCGCAAGGACGTCGTCATCGCCCATAAGGAGGCGCTCGACCGCGAGGCTCGCGCTCAGGCCATCATCGCCAAATTCGAGGAGGGCGTGAAGGCCGATACCAAGGCCGCCCGCGCCAAGGCCGCCGACCTCCAGGCCCAGATTGACGCCGCCACCAAGGAGCGCACCGCGCTGGCTGCCACGCTGCCGACCGACGTGCTCACCGACTACGAGCGTCTGCTCAAGCAGTTCCGCGGCCTGGCCGTCGAGACCATCCAGGGCAACATTCCCACGGTCTGCCACACCGCGCTGCAGGCATCGTCCATGAGCGACCTCAACCACGACGGCAGCGAGATTACGCATTGCCCCTACTGCCACCGCCTGCTGGTGCTCCCGAGCAAGGAAGCTTAAATGATGACGGCGGCACCCAACAATTCAATGCGACTTGAGGGAAAAACGATCCTGCTGGGCATTACCGGCGGGATCGCCGCCTATAAGTCGTGCAATATCGTGCGCCTGCTGCAAAAGCGCGGCGCGCGCGTCAAGGTCGTTATGAGCGAGCATGCCACGGAGTTTGTGGGCTCGCTCACCTTCCGTGCGCTCACCAACGAGCCCGTTGCCGTGGGCCTATTCGACGACCCCTCCGACCCTATCCACCACATTTCGCTCGCGCAGGAACCCGACCTGGTGGTCGTGGCGCCTGCCACGGCAAATATCATCGCTAAGATGGCCAACGGCATTGCCGATGACCTCATCTCCACGACGCTGCTCGCCACGCCGCGACCCATTGTGATCGCGCCTGCCATGAACAACGGCATGTGGAAGGCGCCGGCAACCCAGGCCAATATGGCCACGCTGCGCGACCGCGGGGTGCACGTGGTTGGCCCCGGTAGTGGCTACCTTGCCTGCGGCGACGTGGACACGGGGCGCATGAGCGAGCCCGGGGACATTGTCGAAGCCATCTGCGAGGTGCTCAATCCCGTGCCGCAAGACCTGGCGGGCAAGCGCATCGTGATCACCGCCGGCCCCACGCATGAGCCAATCGATCCGGTGCGTTTTATCGGCAACCGGTCGTCGGGCAAGATGGGCATCGCCCTGGCGGGGGAGGCCGTACGCCGTGGCGCTGCGGTCACGCTCGTGCTGGGACCGACATCGCTCGACGTTCCGCGCGGCGTGGAGTGTGTACATGTGCAGACCGCTGCAGAGATGCTGAAGGCCGCACTGAGCGCCTTCCAGACGGCCGATGCGGCCATTTGCGCGGCGGCTGTCGCCGACTACACCCCCGTATCCCCTGCGGACCACAAGCTCAAAAAGGCCAACGAACGCTTGGATCGCATCGAACTGGTCGAGACCGTTGATATTTTGGCTGAGCTCTCACGCCAGAAGGGCGAGCGCCGTGTGATCGGATTTGCAGCTGAGACCGATAACGTCGTAGAGTACGCTGAGCGTAAATTGGCCCGCAAGGGCTGCGATGCGATCATCGCCAACGATGTCTCGCGCGCCGATTCTGGCTTTGGAACCGACACCAACAAGGCCTGGATTGTGAGCACAGCGGGTACGCAGGAACTTCCCGTGCTAACAAAACCCCAGCTCGCAGATACAATTTTGGACTTGCTCAAAAATAATTAAAAAAGTTCTTGCGCAAGGCCAAAGTTTCGGGTTAATATACTCCCTGTTGCGAGCGAGAGCAGAGCAACAAACAAAAGCTTCGGGACGTGGCGCAGCTTGGTAGCGCACTTGACTGGGGGTCAAGGGGTCGCTGGTTCGAATCCAGTCGTCCCGACCAGAAGTTTGCAGGTCAGGCACTTAGTGCCTGACCTTTTTTGTTTGAAGCAATTGCTTAATTTTGATTAATCATCAGGGTGCCAAAAATCTACCTACGCGATAATCGCCTTTTGCGGCTACTTGCGCGTTTTGCACGCGCTTGGGCCGATTTATTAACGCGTTATGATTCTACATACGCGCAGCAGGTACACGCCGAGAACGGGCAGCATTTATCGCGGCGATTTACACAGATATAGCGACTATAACGAACAAGCGTGTCGCTGTATTTATTCCAGTAGTTCACTTGATCGGCGGACAAGTTGGCTGTTGCAGTGAAACGCCAAGCAGGATGGACTCCATACGAGGACGCCGCAGGGGTAATGGCGGGGAAGTGCGGCAGGCGCTCTGAGAGCCGCTGTATGACCCCATTTCTCCTCAACCCGATTACCTGTGCCACGAACCTCAAATCGTTCGTTCGATTGCCAAAAGAAAGGCCCGCGCATGATAGCGCGGGCCTTTCACTAGACAAGCTAGAAGCTCCAGGCGGGACAGACGCAACACGAGTTCTTCGCAAAGTCGCTGCCCGAGCGATTGCCGTTTCTGTTGACAACGAGGAAGGAAGCAGAGTCGTACGGAAGCTGCGAACGCTCCCACCAGCGGCTGCCATTGGCAATGGCGGAGTTACCCGAATCGTTCTCCGTCACCTTGCCCTTGAAGGCCTCGTACTGAGTTCCCTCTGAGGAAGTCCAGGGATAGCTGGATGCCCAATAGGAGGTAGGAACGATCTCAGAATAGCTGAGAAGAAACAGTTTGTCCGAGGTCGCCGTCACGGCGGCATTCTTGTCGTCGCCGCCCACGTTGTTCGTGAGCTTCCTGACGGGCTCCACCCTGGATTGGAAATCGGACGGCATGAGGTTCCAGATCTCGCCGGAGTTCATTTTCTGGCGGAGCTCCGACTTCTCCCAGCCGCCGGCATTGCCACCCTTGGCGTTCATGCGGGATGAAATACCCGTCGAGGTGGTGAGGAACGTCAGGCCCGCCTTGCCGCTACCATCGGCCAAGTCATCGTGGTTGATGCCGATGATCTTGTACTCGAGCGTCTGACCATCGGTGAGCTTCATCGAGAACTTCGTCCCTGCATTCATCGCGGCCTCCGCCTTGGCGAAGGCGAGAGACGATGTACCGTTCTTGGCGATGTCCTCGGCCACGGCCTTCTGATCGTCGAGCGTCCAGTCCTTCGCGTCCTTGGCCACCGCCGCCTGGACGGTCGCGGAAGCGCTGCCTGTGGAGCCTCCACCGGACGCGCCGCCGCCCTCGGTGCCGCCGGTCGTCCCGCTGTTCACCGTGTTCCCGACCAGGTTGAACTGGTTGCGGATGGCGCCGGCCACGCCGGGTCCCGCGAACACGATCACCAGGCCTATGACGGCGATGATCAGGACGTACTCGATGATTGACTGCCCTCGGAGACGGGTATCTCTAGGAGATACCCCCCCCCCCGAAGGTTAATTGCCGCTGCATACATATGCGACGCTCCCTTCGCTCAGGGTGAATAGAAACGAGCTGAGCGTAGGGTTATCGCGGGAATCTGTCTTTGTCTTGCCGCAGCGGCAACGATGACAGTAGGGGAGAAAACCGAGCGTCTTGAATGCAGTCAATTGCCCTCTCGAAGCCCTCGCACGGCTGCGCCTTGTCGATATAGAGGCGATTGTGGGTGCCCATTACAGTCTGAAGTGGGCCACCGATAAATTTCGATGGCGAGCATTCGGCGCATTGCCTACGATACGGGCAAGCCCCGAGGGGCCGCCGATCGGGCGCCTCCGGATGGCCGTCTGCCCCTGCCCCGTAGAGGGCCCGGGGGGTGTTGCCACCGGGGGCGCTCGCCGCTCTGGACGACTGATAGGAAACTGCCGGGCGCAAGCGCCACGGCCAGGTAATGTGGGTGTCGCAGGGAGGGGTTCCGATCGGCCTACCGATTGGAGGATAACACCGTGGCACCACCTAGAATGCCGGAAGCCGTCATCGGGCTCGATGTCGGGAAATTGTCCCATTGGGCATGCGTCGCGACCCGGGACGGCGAGATACTGCTGAGCGCCCCCCTCGCGAACAGGGAGGGCGATCTGGACTCGCTGTTCGGCCGCTTCCCCGACGCGCTCGTGGTCGTCGACCAGTCGCGCAACATAGGCGCCCTCGCGCTCGCCCGCGCCAAGGCGGCCGGGATGTCGGCGGCGTACCTGCCGGGACTCGCGGCACACGGGGCCGCCAGGCTCTTCGCCGGCGACGCCAAGACCGACGAGCGGGACGCAATGGTCATCGCGAAGACGGCGCTGGGCATCCCCGACGCACTCCTGCCGGTCGGGGATCCGGGCCCGACGGTCGCGGCGGCGAGGGCGCTGGCCGCCCAGAGAAACTTCCTGACCTGCGAAAACACCAGGAGCAAGAATCGGCTGCGCAGCATCCTGCTGGAATCGTGCCCCGCCTTCGAGGCGTTGGTCGACCTGTCCGACGGTCCCCAGCTGAGGCTCATGGCATCCCTCGGCGGGGCCTGGTCGGTGGCCGACGCCGGGCCCCGCAGGGCGGCGGCGCTCACGCGCGGGGCGGCGCGCGGCAAGATCGAGGCCCTCGTCCGCTCGACGGCCTCCTCGACAAGGCCGGACGCGGCGGCCATCGCCGCCGAGGACCGGGCGGTGAGGCTGCTCGCGCGCAGGATCTCCGAGAACTCGGCGGAGATCGATGTGATCACGGCGGAGATATCCGCCCTCCTCGAGGGCGACGATACCTACCGATGCCTCCTGACGGTGCCGGGGATCGGCCCCAAAACCGCTTCCGAGCTCGCGATCTCCATAGATATCGAAGACTTCCCAAGCCACGACAGGCTCGCGTCGTACTGCGGCCTGGCGCCGCGCAACCGCCAGTCGGGGACCTCGATCTCCTCGGTGACGGCATCGCGCCAAGGCAACAAGAGGCTGAAGAACCTGCTCATATTCTCGTGCAACTGCCTTACCCGGACAGAGGGAAGATGGGGCGATTACTACGCTAGGTGCCGAGAGCGGGGCATGCCGCACGGCAAGGCGCTCAAGGCGCTGGCACGAAAGAGGCTGAAGGTCATCTACGCGATCATGCGGGACAGGGTGCCCTACGCCGCCTAGTCGAAGCGCTCCGAACAGATTGGAGCCCATCGGCCGAAAGGCCTGGCGTTAGCATGTCGCGATTCAATCTCGAAAACAGCATTGCCCAGTTGACAAAACTATAGGAACACCCCCCTGTACCGCCCAATGTTTGACAATCATGCTCGAGTTCCCTGCGCCGGGTTTGGCAGCTGAACCAAAGGCATAAAAACCCAAAGCTATAATAACGATCGCATGAGAAACAACGCGATTCGAACTGTCTGTTCACCCACGAGAAAGAATCGTCCATGAGCATATTCGACAAAGGTTTCGACCCGCTGCAGGAGATTCAGAGGGCCACTAAGACTGCCGGCGAGGCGACGGCCAGGATTGCCGAGGGGGCATCTGGGGTGGCGGTAGCGGCAGGCGCTGCGATTGCAGGCGCAACCACAACGGCGGGAGAAGCAGCGAGCAAGTTTGCCGAGGGCGCCACCGGGGCAGCGACAGCAGCGAACGCGGCGATCGTGGACGCGGCGACATCGGCGGGCGCTGCGGTCGCAGGGGTGGCGGGCGGCGCGAAGGCCGTCCTCGACGAAAAAGAGGCCGAAAGACTCAAAGTGGAGAAGGCGGTGTACGCGTCCAAGGTCCAGGAAGCCCTGAGGGCGATTGAGGGCTCCCGCGCACAGGAGCTACTCGACTCATTCCAGGAGTCTCCGCTCCCGTTGACGGAAGCCAATGCCGCCAAGGTGAAGTCAACCTTCCCGATACCGAGGGAACAGACCGTCGTCTGGGCCGACGCCGAGTTCGACCTCAGGCCCAGCGGCATCGCCATGACCGAAAAGGGCGTCTACATCAAGGCGGACGCCGACGCGTTCGCCGTCCCGGGGAAGGAACAGAGGCAGTCCCGCCTTTTCTACTTCGAGTGGGCGTATTTCGAGCCCGGCTCCTTCGCCTCCGACGGTGAAAGCAACCTTGCGCTCACCGTCGACGAAGCGTGCCGGAGCCAGTTTGTATCCCGCTGCCAGGCGCTCCGCGGCCTCGAGGATGACCGCGCCGCCGGCATCGACAGCGAGCTTGACACGGTGGGCGATGCGGCGGTCAAAGCCGCGGCAGTCGCGGCGGCGGCGACCATCAACAGCAACGGGGAGGTCTTCGTCGAGCAACGTGCGGCGGTCAACAACCCTGCGGGCCACGGAGAACTTGCCGAGGAGGCGAACAGCATCATCGACAGGCTCCAGGGACACCAGGCCGAGATTCTGGGGAGGGACAACGCGAAGAACGGCCCCGACCGAAGTGTCGACGGCGTTCTGATCCAGACCAAGTACTACAAGACGGCACGCGGCTCCCTCGAGGCATGCTTCGATTCGAGCAGCCATCAGTATCGATACCTCACAGAAGACCGCACGCCGATGCAGCTCGAAGTCCCGAAAGACCAGTACCAGCAGGTGCTCTGCGGTTTTGAGAAGAAGATTAGCCAAGGCAAGGTCCCCGGCGTCAGCGACCCCAAGGACGCTGAGAAGATCGTCCGCAAGGGCAAGCTCACATACGATCAGGCGGTGAACCTCGCCAAGCCGGGAACGGCGGAATCGTTGAAGTATGATGCTGCGACCGGCGCGGTCACATGCTCCTGCGCATTCGGTCTGTCGTTTCTAGCGACGACGTTCATGGCATATAGGGAGACCAGGGACATCAATGGCGCCGTCCAGGCGGGCATCGCTGCCGGCGTCCAGGTGTTCGGCCTGTCCTTTGCCCAGCATATGGTCGTCTCGCAGCTCTCCAGAACGGGGCTTTCCAACGCTTTGATGGCGCCCAGCCAGGCGGTGGTCGGCAAGCTCGGATTCAAGGCGTCCGCCACAATCGTCAACGGCCTGCGCGCCCTTACGGGCAAGACCGCCATCAGCGGGGCGGCCGCTTCCAAGCAGCTTGCGAAGATGCTAAGGGGCAATGCCGTCTCGGCAGCGGTGACTCTCGCCGTGTTCTCGGTCCCCGAGACCTACAAGCTCTTCCAGGGCAAGGCAAGTGGCGCCCAGTACGCCCAGAACATGGCATGCCTCGCCACCTCGGTCGCCGGGGGAATCGCCGGCGCCACCGCGGCAGGAATCGCGGCGGCTAAGGTCGGTGCCGTGGCCGGCACGGCGGTGTCGCCCGGCGTGGGGACCATCGTCGGTCTCGCGGGCGGCATGGTTGGCGGAACGGTCGGCACAGTGGCCGCGGGCGTAGTCGGCGGGATACTGTTCGAGGGCGACAGCGCGTCTTTTGGGCGGTACTTCAACGCCACGGTGTCGTGCATGGCGGTCGAGTACCTGCTCGACGGACGCGAGATGGACGAGTTGCTTGCCGTCCTAGACGGCGTAAAGCCGGAAGAGTTCAAGGCGCTGATGGAGGAAACGCTCCCATCGCAGTTCCAAGAGGCGAAGGTCCGGGCGTTCCTTGCCCCGATGTTCGATGAGATCGTGTCGCGCAGAGAGCGCTTCGCGCTTCCCACCAGCAGACAGATATCCGAAGCCCTTGTCAAGTTCGAGCAGGATGCCGAGGAGAAACCGACGGCTTAGCACATTGCGCTCGACGGAATCGAAGAGGTTGGCATTCCTTGTATTCTTCCAGCCCCTCGAATCGCTTTCCGGGGAGTCGGACTTGACTGTGATTTCGCACATCGCCATGGTCGCTACCGTCAACTCCGCCATCGAAGTGAATCCATTATCCACCCGTTGGAAATGCCCCCAGCTTTATAAATCAAGAAGGGGAAAACAAGGAAATCCCCGAGAGCCTTCTTCACACTCCATGCGCTCTTGATTGGATCAGATGTACTATTGAGGTCGAATCGTACCAGAAGCTACCAGAAGAAAAGCCCCTGCAGAATGCAGGGGCTTTATGGTAGATGTAGATGGAGCTAGAAGCAGAAAGCAGCTTTAAGGAAGCTAGTTCCCAGAGAAAAGACTTTTCCAGTCCAGTATTCATACTGATAACCACCCGAATCTGGGTCGCTACTATTGCTGTATATCTCTGTCTGGCTGATAAGGAAGAACTTGTCCTTAGTGGTGATTCTTGCATTGTCCTCGACTGTTTCTTTAGAAACACTCTTGATTCCTTTTCTCAAATCAGAGGGCAATAACTTCCATAAATCGCCTGAATTTAAACGCTGACGTATCTCAGCTTTTTCCCATCCTTGTCCATCGTTGTTACGGATGTAGTGATATCCGTAGTTTTCAAAGGATCGAGATTCACCCCAATATGTCAAACCCGCCTTGCCCGAGCCGTCTGCAAGGTCGTCGTGGTTGATGCCGATGATACGGTAGGCCATGGTGTCACCGTTCGTCAACTTGACCGACCAAGTTGTCCTCTCATCCATGGCGGCCTTGGCCTTGGCGTAGGCGGGCGACGCCTCGCCCTTCGCGGCGATGTCCTCGGCAACCGCCTTCTGCTCGTCGAGCGTCCAGTCCTTCGCGTCCTTGGCCACCGCCGCCTGGACGGTCGCGGAATCGGCCCCTGTGGAGCCTCCGCCGGACGCGCCGCCCCCGACGCCGCCGGTCGTCCCATTGTTCACCGTGTTGCCGACCAGGTTGAACTGGTTGCGGATGGCGCCCGCCACGCCGGGTCCGACGAACACGATCACCATGCCGATGACGGCGATGATCAGGACGTACTCGATGATTGACTGCCCTCGGAGAAGAGTACCTCTAGGAGATACCCCCCCCCCGAAGGTCAATTGCCGCTGCATGCATTTGCGACACTCCCTTCGCTCAGGGTTTGTAGATACATCGCCGAGCGTAGGGCTATTCCATAATTCTGCTCCGGTCTTGCCGCAGCGGCAACCGCACCGATGGTCAACAATCGTGATTGCGCTATAATAGAACACACGTTCGTTATTGATTCGAGAGGGGTGCCGTCGTGGGGGAGAGCGATAAGTCGATATGTTTGGTCACGGCCCTCGTCGAGTGCCGCCCCGACGGCGAGTACGCCCCGTGGGGCATCAAATGGTACGACGGCACCGTCTACCCGTTCGACCGCATCGAGTCCTACAGCTCCCGCTCGTGGGCGCTCGGCAGGAACAAGGGCTTATAGGACAGTCAAATTCTTTGAATAACAAATGACTGCTGTATAATTACATAATAAAGTTCACCCGGAAGGAGCGATCGATGAAAAGCAAACGATTTGCCCTGAATGCACTTCTGGTAGTAGCAATATTGACGCTCTTCGTCTTTTCGGACTCATACATGAATCAGCCAAGATTTGGATATGCTTTATACGCTGTGTTTTCCGGCGAAACAACTTACAACACTAACAACACTATTGGCTTCATTGACGCAATCTTTTTCTATGTAGTCGGCCCCTTATCAAGCGAACTGGTCGCTTTCCTTGTCTGCCTCAACCTGAATCAACGAAGCCAAACTCATTCAGCGACTTCGGCCAAACAAGGAATCAATCTCTTCGCAATAACGATAATTCTGCAAATTCTGACAGTGTTGATTATCGCCCTGACCGCAACAAACGTTTTGAAGTATGAGTTCGGATTCATCGCGAGCTGCCTGATGGCAATTGCCGCGGGTATAGCGGTCTCGTATACGACACCGGCAAAGAAGTGGCTCAACTAACAGGGCCTATTTGGAATCCGAATCGTCCATGGAGCCGTCGATGCCGGTTTTGGTGTCGTCGTCCGTATTGGAATCGTCATCCTTGGGGCTTATAGGACAAAATGTGTATATCTCATAATGTATACGTTGCACCATGAGAGAGGGGTCTGTCATGAGCTGGAAACCGAGAAAATGCGTTATCGCCGGTCTCGTGACATCCGGTCCCGGCGGCGGCTTGTTTGCGACCGCAATGACATCGTACCGACTTTTCACTTGCATGTTCTGAAAGGCAGTTGCCATGCAGTCGCAAAATCAATCGAGATACTTGGTCACAATCGGCTTTGCCCTGCTTGCATTACTCTTTGCTAGCGACCTTTTGCTGAAACCGCCCAAGGAACTCGTTTTGCTTGCCATAGACTGCATTTCCGCCCTTTACTTTACGGCAACCCTATTCGTCGGACTAAAGGAGAGGAAAAAAGGCGCAGTCGCCGCATCCGCCGTATGCTTGATCATAACCATTGCATCATTCTTTATCTGACACATTGGTGATTTAGGGGCGATATCGTAGGAATACGACCGGGAGAGTCGGGACCAGATTGCCCGGGTTGCCCGGTCGGCTCGCGCGACGGCGCGGCGGTTCGACAGAAAGCTCTCCGGACTTCACGCCGTTTCTAATCGCATTGTAGACAGCCATCTCGTCTTCGCAGTCGGCGAGCACGCGGTGTGCGTCGTCGTTTTGGATGTACAGTAAATCTCGAAGGTCCTCCATGCACCAGCGTCCGAGATTTGGCCATGCGCGTCGCGCGAGCTGATAAGTGTCGATTGCGATGTTGTAGTTAAAGTCCAGACCAAAGCCGTCCCAGGCAGAACGGCATTGTTTCCTTGATTATCAACTTCATCCGGACACTTCCCGCATTCATCCGTGTGTGCACGGATGAATGCGGGGTTCGATACCCCGGCGGCCTGATCGGCAGACCGCCGGGAATTCTCACTCCTCGATAAAAGCCGGCACTCGGCTAGTCCTGCGCATCTTGAAATCGCCAGTCTCGTGGGAGACGTAGAGAATGCCGTCCATCCCGTCTCGTGATGCATACGACAGGTGAACTGAACCGCAATCCGATCCATCATTGTCGAGAAGATCAAACGAATTCGGATCGCTCGTTGCGGCCAAACGACCACTCATACAAGAGCCATCGTCATTACAGATTTGCCATTCCATGTCTTCGCCTGCAAGAATCGCCATAGACGGCCTGGTCGCGCCATCGTTGACATACATCCCGTCTATGCCAAACCCATTTTCAGCGCCATCGATGAACGACTGCTCGGACCTATACCTCGCAAATGATGCACATAGCACCATTGCAAGACAAAGTACAAAGCCAACAATCGCTATCTTTGCATAGCTCTTGCCTATCATGTCATTCACCTCCCTCGTATGTATCGAGGTATTCCTGCTTGAGCGTCTGCGAGGACGACTTGATCTTTTCCACGAGCGTGCCGGCCTCGATGAAGTAGAACGAGTCGGTGAGGTCTGCCAGGTCGTCGAGTAGATGGCTTGAAATGAGCACGCTGCGTCCCCGCGCCACCTCGCTGCGCATCGCGTCGCAGGAGGTTTTCCGCTTTCCCGGATCGAGGCCGTTCAGCGGTTCATCGAGGATGAGGTACGGGCAATCGGTCGATATCGCCATGGCAAGCTTTACCTGCTGCTTCATTCCTGTCGAGAGTTTACGGGTCGGCTTGTCGAGATATGGGGAGATTCCGAGGGAGTCGCAGAGCGAGTCGATGTCGGCGGCCGATTTCCACGCCTCCCTAACGAAAGCAAGGTGCTCGATGGCCGATAGCGTGGGATAGAGATCCGCGCTGCCCGAAGAGCTCAGGTAGACGAGTTCTGCAAATTCGGCTGATCGACGTTGGCAGATTCCGTCTGCCGCCAGGCTTCCCGAGCGGATGCGGGTGGGAAATTGGCCCGACAGCGCTTCAAGAAGGGTGGTTTTCCCCGAGCCGTTGGGAGCAACGAGGCCCGCCGCCGTTCCCGGGCTCAGGAAAAGCGACCCGATTGAAAGTATCGTCGTGCTTCCGTATCCCACGCTCGCGTCCAGGAGCTCGAGCCCATGGTGCTTTTTCGCGGGTCCAGGCTGTTTGGGGGAACGTGTCGCAACGGCGCCGACCGTAAAAAAGACCGCGACGTATGCCAGGGCCACGGCAAGCATCGATGCGCTGCCTGAACCGGAGCCAATGAATTCTGTCGGGAAGCATCCTACGTAACCCGTTGCCTCGATAGGCGAGAATACGGGCAGTGGCAGGAGCCCGAGCACGGCATTATGCCCCAGTGCCGAATCGGACAATAACGGGAATGCCGGGGCCGCGACAAGCAGCGCGGAGGTAAGGGGGCCCGCGAGGACGCGCCTCGTTGCGGTCGATAGGACGGCGGAGCAAACGGATATCAAGGTTCCGCCCGCAAGCAGCGCGAGAAGCAGGGCTGTGAAGACGTTTCCCGCGGTCGTGGTGGTAAGCGCGCCGTCATGGAAGAAGGCGATCGGGTACCCAATTTGCCCGAAGCCGTTTAGGGCCAAGGCGTAAATGCCCCCGGGTGCGAGGCCGGCGAGGAGCATCGCGGTCCCCGCGACGATTATCGAAAACACGATCTGAATAAGGCGCCGGAATTTGGGCACGGGCGCCTTTGCCGCCAGGGTCCCGGGCCTTGTGGCGCCGAGCACGAGTATCGACGAGAGAAGGAAGGGGATGAAGGGAAGGAAAGACGGCGCCGTGGCAATGGCGTAAGGCAGGAAGGAAAGGAACGGCAGGTCGCTTGCGGAGGCCGGGATATCCGTGATGCCGGAGCTGCTCAGGGCACGGCAATATGCGAGCGCTGCGTCATTGGTCTCTCGGTCTCCCACGATGGACCCGGATTGGAAGCCCTCGTCCATGAGCGCGTAGTAGCTCTCGGCAGAATCGAGAAAGGCGGCGTCGGTTTGAGCGGCAAGGGCGGCGTTCGCGTATCTTGCAAGCTCCGCGTCATCTTGCTGCTCTGGAGATAGGTCTGTGCCGCTGGCCTGGGGCGCGCGCGTATTGAATGCGTCGACAAAGCCCTGCATGCCCTGTTTCATAAAGAAGGGCCCGTAGATGGGTGAATTGAACGCAATGGGGACGGAAAAGGCTGCAGCGAGAACGAGCGTACAAATCCATACGGCCCTGTCTCTTAGGATTAGCTTGAGAAGAAGTCGACAGTACATTTAGAAGCACCTACGTTCCTCAAAGAATTGTTAGATTAAAAGTAACAGACCGGATGAAGATACGTGCGACGGGGGCGAGGCGAATGGCTGAGCGGTATCGATATGCGGGTTCAACGGTATCACATTGGCCACATAGATTCTTAACTTGCTTGACTTGTAAACCTAATCGTCCTGTCATCATATTCAACTTCGAAAAAAGGGGAATGAGGGCATCCCGATGCATCGAGTATTACTGGAACCCTGGCGATACGCTGAATGATTTGTGACGAATAGTCATGTCCATCAAGAAGGCTCGACGCTTCGGGCAGCTCGTCAATCGATATATCAATTCTTGGAGGCATGTATTCCTACCATTTTTAAAGAAACAACGGCGGTAATCGCTATCGCGATTGCGCCAATAATACCGAGCGCCATCTGAATGGGGTATAACCCCAGCACATGTCCAAATACGGAGAAAAACAATGCGGAAAAGAGGGCCCTTACCAGAGACGCGGCGGAAAGGATCGTCGCGCGGAGATCGTCCGCTATCCCGTCTTGGATTAAGTTTGGCTCTGTTAGACCAAGATTGACATTCCGCCCCATCGTCTTCTCGCGATTGCACA
>CABSAN010000015.1 GCA_902475785.1 uncultured Collinsella sp. | reverse complement strand
GCGGGGTGCCAGTCGGGGGATGCCATGGGCTGAACCATGACTCCGGACATTTGCGTGCCCATAAAGTAACGCAGGTAATGGTCTTGGAGAATATCGTCGTTATCGGCGTTGGCGATGAGCAGGTCGTAACCGTGCTTGCGGGCCTCGTTATGGGCGCCGCTGGCAATTTGGAGCGAAAAACCGTGGTCGAGACGGGGGAGCACCAAGCCAAAGGACTTGGTGGCACCGCCCGCGAGCTGACGAGCGCTTTGGTTGGGCAGGTAGCCAAGGCGATTGATGGTCTCGTTAATGAGCTTGAGGGTCTCGGGGCGCAGCTTTTCGGGATGGTTGAGCGCGTTGGAAACCGTGCCCAACGAAACCCCGGCTTCGCGCGCGACGTCGCTGATTTTAACCTTTGCCATAGCGGCCCCTTTGATGCGTTTCAAGTACAAGCCAGATTGTAGCATCGCCCGCCTCTGAGGTGTCAAAACCTGCCAATTAGGGACAGGTTTATTTTGGCAGGTTTTATCTGGGAAAACGATGCTGCCAGCGCGACCACCACGAAGGGGACAGGCACCTTTGTGGTGGTTTGAGCTGCCCGGACCTTCAATTGTCTCGATCTGTAACATCTGGAAGGCAAAACCGGCTCTTCCTGTTACAGATCGAGATCTTTCGTCGAGATAGGCCGCCGCCTCGGTCCAAACCACCACAAAGGTGCCTGTCCCCATTGTGGTGGTTTGGACCGGCTGGACGTGTGTGTATCGAGTGGTATCCAAGTTGAGGTACCACTTCTGGTATATCAGCTTGCGTTTGCGTGAGTACAATACTCGAACGTTATGCGTCTCAGCGCCCATGTGCGTGGACGTCTTGCAGTCACGCGAACGAAGGGATTTATCCTATGTGCGGAATTGTTGGCTACACCGGCTCTGATATTGCAAAGAACATCCTGGTCACAGGCCTTAAGCGCATGGAGTATCGCGGCTATGACTCCTCGGGCGTCGCGCTCGAGGTGGGCGAGGGCGCCGCGGCGCACCTCGACGTTATCCGCCGCGTGGGTAAGGTTGCGGGTCTGGAGAGCGAGCTTTCCAATATCGATAGCGACGCAACTTGCGGTATCGGCCACACCCGTTGGGCCACCCACGGCAAGCCCTCCGTCGTTAACGCTCATCCCCACACCAGCTGCGACGGTCGCATCGCCATCGTCCACAACGGCATTATCGAGAACTTCGCCGAACTGCGCGAGGAGCTGGAGGGCCGCGGCCATCACTTTAAGAGCGAGACCGATACGGAGGTCTTCGCTCATCTGATCGAAGAAGCCTATGCCGAGACGCACGACCTGATGGCCTCTGTGCGCGAGGCCTGCACCCACGTGGTGGGCGCCTACGGCCTGGCCGCCGTGTGCGCCGACGAGCCTGGCGTAATCGCCGTTGCCCGCAAGGACTCCCCGATTGTGGTCGGCGTGGGCGAGACCGGCTCCTACGTTGCCTCCGACGTCATCGCGCTCATCGACGCCACCCGCGATGTCGTGGTGCTCGAGGACGGTCAGTTTGCCAAGCTTACGCCTGCGGGCGTCGAGTACACCGACGAGGCCGGCAATGCCATCGAGCCCAAGGTCACCCATATCGATTGGGATCTGGACATGGCCGAAAAGGGCGGCTATCCCGACTTTATGCTCAAGGAGATCCACGAGCAGCCGCGCGTCGTGCGCGACACGCTGGTTGGCCGTATGACGCCTGCCGGCGAGCTCGATATCGATGAGCTGGGTCTGTCCCTCGAGGAGCTCAACGACATCGACCGTGTCTACGTGATCGCCTGCGGCACCAGCTATCATGCCGGCCTCATCGCAAAGAATCTTATTGAGGGCTGGGCTCGCATTCCCACCGAGGTTGAGGCTGCCAGCGAGTTCCGCTATCGCAACCCCATCATCACGCCGACGACGCTCGTCGTTGCCGTGTCCCAGTCGGGCGAGACGGCCGATACCCTCGCCGCCATTCGCGATGCGCGCATCAAGGGCGCCAAGGTCTTTGGCATCACCAACGTGGTGGGCAGCCCCGTGGCGCGCGAGAGCGACGGCGTCATCTATACCAAGGCCAACAAGGAGATTGCGGTCGCCTCGACCAAGAGCTTCATCGGCCAGGTTGTGAGCCTCACGCTTTTGGCTCTGCTGCTGGCGCAGGTCAAGTACCGTCTGACCACCAAGCAGGCGCGCATGCTGTTCCGCGAACTTTCCGATACGGCTGAGCAGATCCAGTGGATTTTGGATACCCAGACCAAGGCCGTGCACGAGGCCGCCCTGCTGTGCAAGGACGCGCAGTCGGCGCTGTTCGTGGGCCGCGGTATGGGCGCTGCCATCTCCTACGAGGGCGCACTCAAGCTCAAGGAGGTCAGCTACCTGCATGCCGAGGCGTATGCTGCCGGCGAGATGAAGCACGGTCCCATCGCGCTGATCGATCCGGGTTTCCCCGTCATCGCCGTGGCCACCAAGAGCGCCACCTACGACAAGACCGTGTCGAACCTTATGGAGTGCAAGGCGCGCGGTGCCAAGGTCATCGTCGTTGCCACCGAGGGCGACGAGGAGATCAACAAGATCGCCGACTGTATCATCCGCGTGCCGGCCGTCCGCGACGTGTTCAGCCCTATCACGGCGAGTGTTCCGCTGCAGCTGCTCGCCCGCGAGGTTGCCATCCTGCGCGGCTGCGACGTCGATCAGCCCCGCAACCTGGCAAAGAGCGTTACTGTTGAGTAGTTGGTTCCGCCATCCTAACAACTAAGGCCCGGTTCCGCGTCATCAGACGGAGCCGGGCCTTAGTTGTGCGGAAAAACCACCACAAAGGTGCCTGTCCCCTTTGTGGTGGTTTTGGCAGGTTAGCGGAGCTTGCTGGTCTCGAAGTACTCGGGGAACTGGTCCAGGACCTCGGTTTGGTTGCGGAACATCATATGCAGGTGCTTGCTGACCAAAAAGCTCGCCTCGATGGGGTCGCGGCCGGCGATGGCGCGGCGGATTTGCTTGTGCTCGTTAACAATCTCCTGATTGTCGAGCGTCTGCGTGGCGGCGCGCAGCCAGCGGAAGCGCTCCAGGTCGGCATTGGTCTCTTCGAGCCACGACCACACGGTGCTGCGGCACGCGATGCTAAAGATCATGCGGTGCATGAGGTTGTCGCTTAAAAAGAAGCCGATGCGATCCTCTTCGGCCATGGTCTTTTCCTGCAGCGCGATGGCTCGGTCGAGCTGCTCGATGCCTGCCGAGGTGGCACGGGCGCAGCACTCCACGATCACCTGCTTTTCCAGGTGCTCGCGAATGTAGCAGGCGCTTTCGGCAAGGGTGAGGTTGATGGGTGAGACGTAGGTGCCGCTTTGGGGCACGGTGCGCACCAGGCCCTCTTGCGCCAGACGCACCAGTGCCTCGCGCACAGGGGTGCGCCCCATATCCAGGTCGTCGCAAAGCTGCTTGACGCCCAGCTTTTCGCCCGGCTTGTAGTCCAGGTAGACGATTTTGCGTCGAATGGTGTGGTAGGACTGGTCCTGCAGGCTCGTTTCCTGCTCGCCGACGTGCATCGATTCTTCCATAGTGCCTCGCAACCGTTCTATCACACTCATATATCAGCTGTTAATTATGCCGCGAATCAGCTCTCCGCGGTGGGTAATTCGGCTGTCGTCCGAGAACTATTGCGGCACCTTAGTCTGTGTTTGCGCACGGCTGTGCTCAATGTTGCCGTATCATAAGCCGTCGCAAACGTGAAATAGAAAGAAGGAATCCCATATGCAACTGGCGAATATCGTACGCGAGCGCTGGAAGGGCGTCTTGTTCTGCCTGATCATTGCCATCCCCGCGACGTTGCTCGGCAAACAGGTTGAGGTGGTCGGCGGGCCGGTGTTTGCCATCCTCTTTGGCATGGTTCTGGCGCTCGTCTTTCCCAAGAATCGTCGCGACCAGCTTGCCGCCGGTGTCACCTATACGTCTAAAAAAGTCTTGCAGTACGCGGTAATCCTGCTTGGCTTTGGCATGAACCTCTCGCAGATTCTGTCCAAAGGCGCTCAGTCGCTGCCGATTATCGTGGCGACAATCTCGACCTCACTTGTCATCGCCTTCGTGCTCTGCCGCGTTATGAACGTGCCGGGCAAGATCGCGACGCTTGTAGGCGTGGGTTCGTCGATTTGCGGCGGTTCTGCCATCGCCGCGACCGCGCCCGTCATCGACGCCGACGATTACGAGATTGCCCAGGCTATTTCGGTCATCTTCCTGTTTAACGTTATCGCGGCGCTCGTGTTTCCGACGCTCGGTGGCATGCTCGGGCTGACCAACGAGGGCTTTGGCCTGTTTGCCGGCACCGCCATCAACGACACCTCGTCGGTAACGGCTGCGGCGAGCGCCTGGGACAGCATGCATCCCGGCGCCAATGTGCTCGAGAGCGCCACGGTGGTCAAACTCACCAGGACGCTGGCCATTATTCCCATTACGTTGGTTCTCGCATGCTGGCAGATGCATCTGGCGCGCAAGGCCGGCGGCGACGCCAAAAGCACGTTTTCGCTTAAACGCGCGTTTCCCATGTTCGTGCTGTTCTTTGTGCTGGCGAGCGTAATCACCACGGTGCTTCAGCTTCCTGCATCCATTACGGCGCCCATCAAGGAGCTGTCGAAGTTCTTTATCGTGATGGCCATGGCGGCTATTGGTTTTAATACCGATATCGTCGAGCTGGTCAAAAAGGGTGGCAAGCCCATCGCATTGGGCTTTTGCTGCTGGATTGGCATTGCTTGCATGAGTTTGGGAATGCAGCACGTGCTGGGAATCTGGTAGAGAAGTAGCTTATTTGCGTGCTGCGTGCTGGCGAGCGCATGTCCGCGGTGGAGCGATAGGAGCTCTTGCGGGTATGGCTTGTCCGCAGGTTGATAGGTCCCGAAGAGCTCTTATCGCCCCGCCAGGATGGCGATGCGGGGCAACTCATATACTCGCAGGACGGTGGCTTCTGCCCTATAGTGTTTGGTGAGCAATATCGTTCAATTTTGAAACACTCGCCCGCGCGGCCGTCGGTGGCGGCGTGGCGCCGAGGACGGGGCGCAATATGAACAGTGACGCCAAGCTGCAAATCTTGATTGAGGCCTTGACTGCTGCCGGGGCTTCGGCATTGGCAATCGATGGGCATGGACGCGTGGCGATTTCGACCATGGATGATGTCGCGCTCGAGCAAGATGTCGCGGCATTTGTCGCCGAGCGCCTGGGGCGCGTGGGCAGCGGCACGCGCCTGGTGATGGGGCATGCGGGAGGGCGCTTGAGCCTCACGGTGCGTCCGGTCGCCAAGGAATACGGCGCGCTTTGGGTGGTCGTGGTCCGCGAGGTGCACGGTGCGGCGGCGCACGCGGGTATTGAGTGGCTTAATGCAGATGAGGTCGAGGCGCGCTACGAGGCAAGCGCGTACGGCATTGTCGAGGGTGCCGCCGCGGTCGCTGGCCCCGTCTGCGAAAGCTATGCCCGCGGCGTGCCCCTCATGTTGGAGGGCGAGCTG
Source organism: uncultured Collinsella sp. (assembly GCA_902475785.1). Taxonomy (GTDB): domain Bacteria; phylum Actinomycetota; class Coriobacteriia; order Coriobacteriales; family Coriobacteriaceae; genus Collinsella. The sequence continues at coordinate 36,725 of CABSAN010000015.1, read as the reverse complement.
GGTGCCGGCCAGGCAGAGATTGCAAAACGCCTCTATCTGGATGGGCCTTATGCTGACGAACCCTTTGTGTCCGTGGCACTTGACGAGCTCACAGATCGCGGCTGGCGCCATCTGCTCAAAAGCTCGGAATCGCCGCTGTTCCAGGCAAGGCTGACCCTTTGCATTGGCGGCTGGCATGCACTTTCGCCGCAGCGTCTGCGCGAGCTTGTCTCTACGATGACCGACACGGCGCTGGCCGCGCGTTGCCATGTGGTTCTGACGGCAAACGATATGCCGGGCGGTGGCGAAAGCGATCAGGCCGCTTTTGTAACCGAGCGCTTGGCGTGCGCAGTAAGTGTGGCGCCTGCGATTGCCGAGCAGGGTGGCGCATCGAAAAAGGTTGCGCAGTATTTGTCATATCTGTCAGACGTCTTTGGAACTGCCGCTCCGAGTATGTCCGAGGAGGCTGCCTCGACGCTCAACGGCTATCGCTGGCCACGCAACTATCTGCAGCTTCGAGAGGTCTCGGAACGACTCTATATATTAGTAGGATCGGGTATGGCGGAGCGCGCGGTGGCGGAGGAGGTGCTCGCCCAGGAGGACGTCATCAAAACCGCAACCTTTGGCGTTCCGACGCTCGACAGCGACCTGTATATCCTGCGTCCACTGGCCGATACCGAACGGGACATCGCGCGGCTGGTCGTAGGCCACCTTCAGGGCAACCGGACCCGCGCTGCCGAGGTGCTGGGAATAAGCCGCACGACCCTGTGGCGCTTGTTGAAGGACGACGACCGCTGAGCGAGGCGCCCGTGACCGCGTGCGGCGCGTGTGCTACAGTCCAAAGCAGTAATGTTTCGATTGTGTTACGGCGTGCGGGGGCGTATGGCGGAGACTTCAAAACCAAACCGGAATAGACGGAGCCCGGCTCCAGTTAACCGCCGCACGACGTCCCGGACGTGGGGCAAGCACGCGTCGGGGTTCGACGGTTCGTTCAAGCGCACCAAATACGGCTATCCTTCGGCAAGCGCTCGCTTGGCCATGCAGGCCGAGTCGACGCTGTGGGGGCGCAAGCGCGTGGTGGGCTCTAAGCTCAAGCACGACGGAACGCTTGGCTACATTAGCCGTGGCGCTGCTCGCCGCAGTGGGCTCAATCCTGCTGGTTGGCATCGTTATGTTCCGATTGCGGTCGTTGTTGCGGTGATTGTGATCGCACTTGCCGCACTCGGCTACGCTGGCGGCGGGGTCGACCTGAGTGCGATGTTCAAATCTGCTGAGCTCGCGCATGCCGGCACGGAGCTTGTCGAGGGCGCTCAGACACAGACGGGCGTGGCGCCTCAGCGCGGTATCGTTGCCGCTGCCGCAACGATCGCCGATGCCCAAAAGGGCGAGGATGCGGACAGCGAGGATAGCGAAACCGGTGCAAACGGCGTGGGTTCGCAGGTCACGCCCGTGGCACAAGGCCAATAAGTCACAGAACCATCACACTAAGTCGCTGTTTGGGGCCAATGAGTGAGCAAAAAAGCAGCAATGTTGTTTCATATAGAACTCATTAGTCACAATTTATAAAAAAGGGATATACTACTAGGCACTTAAAGGTCCACAAGCTGCAAGTTGAGGAGTACCTAACATGAAGAAGAGATTCATGGCAGCACTGAGCGTTCTCGCTCTTGCCCTGGCTCTGCCCGTGGCTGCTTTCGCCGCCCCGAGCCCTGCCAACACCACCGCCACCGGCGCCAACAACGTGACCGCTAGCGTTAACAACGCTAACGTCAAGGTTGTTTCCACCACCAAGAACGCCGAGGGCACCCCTGCCAACGCCAACGTGGTCGCTTCCTTTGAGATCACCGAGACCGTCGAGGGTACCGTTTCTGAGTCCAACCCGCTGACCGTCACCTTCACCCTTGGCAAGGCTTACGCCAACGCCAAGGTTACCGTCTATGTCCAGCACAACGACGGTAGCAAGGAGACCCTGAACCTCACTGCCGACAACAACGGCAATGTTACCTTTAAGGTCACCAAGCTCTCCACCTACACCATCGTGGCTGAGAAGACCGCTGCTGGCGCTGCTACCACCGACAACGGTGCTAAGTCCCCGGCTACCGGTGTGAACACCACCGCTGTTGCCGCTGTGGCTGCTGTTGCCGCTGCTGGCGCTGCCTGCGCTTTTGTTGCTCTTCGCAAGAACAACTAGCACTCACACGGTTTCAACCGTAAGATTTGAGGACCCGTACTTGTGCGGGTCCTTTTTTTGGCCGATTTACAGGGTAAGGGAACACCATGGCACAGCAGCCGCAGGGCAAGCATATGGAAGTTAAGCATATGGGCGACTCGGACAAAAAGCGTCGCGCCACGATGCTCAAGGGCGTTTTCGTAGTGTTGTTGCTGGTCGCAGTCGGCTGCGGCGGCTACGTGCTCTACATGAATCATCTAGAGCAGCAGCGCGCCGAGGAGATGAGTGCAACAGGTAAGCCCGCCACGAAGGTCGAATCAAAGGGCAAGGAGCTGCCGGACAACCCCATCGACTTCGCTCCGCTCATTCAAGAGAATGCCGATATCTATGCGTGGCTCTACATTCCGGGTGCGGATATCAACACGCCCTTGCTGCAGAGTACGACGGACGACCTGTTTTATCTGGACCACGACAAGGACGGCAAGTACGACCCGTATGGCACAGCATTTAGCCAGATGGCAAACGCGCGCGACTTTAGCGATCCCGTCACGGTGATCTACGGCCATGTGAACGGCGGCGTGTTCCACAACTTGCATAACTTTGAGGACGCGGACTTCTTTAACGAGAACACCGAGTTCTATATCTACACGCCGGGCCATATTCTGACGTACAAGATTGTCTCGGCCTATCAATATGACGATCGCCACATTCTCAACTCGTTTAACTTTGCCGACCCTGCCGTGCGCCAGGACTACTTTAATTCGGTCTGTAATCCGGACGCATTGCTCAAAAATGTACGTGACGGCGTGACACTTGATGCAGATAGTAAGATTGTGCAGTTGAGCACCTGCATGCTCGATAGCTCGCAGGGCAACTCGCGCTATATTGTGAGCGGTGTGTTAACAAGCGACCAGGAGACAAAATAGTCATGAACCCCCGTGGCAAGCACTTTATCGATGCGGTGGATCCCGACGAAAATCAAGTAAACAATCCCGAGCAGCAGGTTCAGGATGCGGCGGAGCCTGTCGAGCCTCAATGGGAGACCAAAGGCACTCCGACGCCTCAACCTGACGAAAAATCCCAGAGCAAGGCCGAGGCCCCGTCCGACGCATCGGCAAAGACCGATGAAGCTGCGGCGCAGCCTGTTGATGAGGCAGAGTGGCCTTCGCTTGATGAGGCGGGACCTCAGCGTCGTCGACGCTCCAAAGAGTCGATTAAGCGCATCAAGCGCCGCCGCCGTATCCGCACGCTGCTGATCGTGCTGCTCGTGATTGGTGCGGTTGCTGCTGCCGGCTGGGGCTTTGTGAATCACAGCGTGAACCAAGGCAAAAAGAAGATTGAGGAAAAGACCGAAAAGGTCATTAAGGCCAAGGGCGACACCATTACCTATAACGGCAAGAAGTATGCGCTCAACAAGCATATGGCCACGGTGGCGTTTATCGGCTTTGATGGCCGCAATAACGATGACGGCACCCAGAAGGGCCAGTCCGATACCGTGATGGTCGTAGCGCTTAATACCGACACGGGCGAGGCCCGCGGCATTATCATCCCGCGTGACAGCATGGTTGCCGTAGATACGTATTCCAATGGTTCGTTTGCCGGCCAGGTGACCGAGCAGCTGTGCCTGCAATTTGCCTATGGCACCGATGGCGACAACTCATCGGCGCTGACGGCCGCCGCTGCCTCGCGCGTGCTCGATAACATTCCGGTCGACTATTACTACACGCTCAATATCGAGGGCGTGGCTCCCATTAATGACTCCATCGGCGGTGTGACGCTGGTACCCACGCAGACGGTGCCGGGCACGTCGGTTGTCGAGGGCCAGGAGACCACGCTGTTTGGTACAACGGCAGAAAAGTACGTGCAGTGGCGCGACACGACGAATCTGACGTCTTCGCTGGATCGTACAGCGCGCCAGGTGAGCTACGTGCAAGCGTTTGCATCGAAGGTGCTCAGCAGTGCCAAGAGCAACCCCGCCATGCTCATCAGCCTGTATCAGGCCATGGGCGACTATACGTGGACCAATTTGGGTCTCGATGAGTTCAGCTATCTGGCGACCACGATGCTCGAGCACGGCCTGACTTCGTTTGATGTCGTGACGCTGCAGGGCACCATGCAGCAGGGCGACACCTTCGCCGAGTTCTATCTGGACCAGGACAACGTAAAGCAAACGGTCGTCGATACTTTCTACCACCCCGTTAATTAGCTGCCCAGGTGCCGGATGTCAACAGTGGCTCACTCGATCTCAGTCACCAACAGCGAGCGAGCCGCATTTGAGACAAGGTGACGTGAAATGAGAGGGCGCTGACCTTCTGGTCGCGCCCTTGAAGTTGAACGTCAGATTGTCCAAATGCGGCCCGCGCAGCGTCAACGGGTCCGCCGTTCGTTAGAACGGCGGAACATACACCACGTTGTCGCGGCGAGGCTTGGCCTCGGGGAGTGCGTCCTCGGCGTAGCCCAGAATGCAGTTGCCCACACCGCGCAGGCTTCCGTCGGCGGGCAGACCCCACTTGGTCAGCAGTTCCAGTCCCTCGGGTGAGTCAAAGACCTCGTGCGCGCGGTGGATCCAACACGAATCGACGCCCAGCGCATAGGCTGCGTTGAGCAGGTTGCCCATGGCGAGCGAGCCGTCTTCCAGGTGCGTGGGCGCGCTGCGGTCGACGAGCACCACCACAACGGTCTTGGCGCCGTAGAAGGGATCTCCCTTGCTGCCCATAACTTGGGCGTTGAGCTGCGAGAGACGCTCGACGGTTGCGGGGTCGGTGACGGCGACGAACGTGACCGGCTGGCGTCCCATGCCGCTCGGCGCGTACTGGCCGGCTTCGATAATGCGTGCGAGCTTCTCGGCCCCGACGGGGCGATCGCTGTATTTGCGGCAGCTGCGGCGGTGGATGAGCGCTTCGATAGTCTCCATGGGTCCTCCTGACGTTGGTTTCGATGCTTCGTTCTTACCCGCCGAACCAAAACCGTAATCGCGCAGTCGGCCCCAAACAATGCAAGCTACCAAGTGGAAAAGTTGGTTTGCATAAAACTTCAGCCAGAATGTGACAAACCGGTGGGATGGTTAAACGTTTTATCCCGTCTACCCTGCGGTTTTTTACCACTTGCCTAAATGATGCGCGCATAAGCTCTGATAAAGGTTTTACTAAAGGAGCACCAACGTTTATCAACGCGCCATGGTGGCGCCGGGCCAGGAGGTAACATCATGTTCCAGGCTGGAGATGTCGTCGAGACCGACTTCGAAGGATTTCTGAAGCTGCTGCGTTCCAAGACGCGCGCTTTCGTGTCAATCAACGATCACGAGTACTACATCACGCACACCGATGGCTATTGGCGTGTTCAGGATTGCGAGGCCCTCAACGATAAGGGCCACTTTACTGACTGCTCCGAGCTGGTCAACACGGTCTGCGAGGTTGTCGAACTGCCGTGGATCTGCGGCAAGAGCCTGCACGACAGCTTCTCGGGCGCCACGGTCTACGAGGCCGTCGCTGCTTAACAGCCAACACTCGATATTCTCTCGCAACCGCCGGCGCCGCCCCCGCGCCGGCGGTCTTTTTTGTCGATATGCTTATGTAGAGCCGACCATAGACAACGAGCTTATTGACGATAGTCAAAACTCGGACTAATGTAGAGATATGAATTGGTCAAAACTCGGACTATCGAATGGCAGGAGAGATGAATAGTGCAGTTAGCCCGGTCGATTTCGACCGGATGCTCAACGGGCTTGACCGTATCTATTCGGAGTTCGCGCGCGCCTGCGGTCTTTCGGACTGCGCCTACTGGATGCTCGTCGACACGAGTGCAGCGGGCGGAAGCGTTGCCGTGAGTCGGCTGACGAGTGAATGGTTCTACAGCAAACAGACCATCAATTCGGCGATCAAGACGCTTAGGGCGCGAGGGCTTGCGACGTTGGAGTTTGCCGAGGGTAGTCGTAAGAACAAGGTTGTGCGACTGACCGAAGAAGGCGTGCGGTTTGCCAAGCGCTACGCGTTGCCGGCGCAAAAAGCCGGGCAACAGGCATTCGAGGCACTCGAGCCGTGGGAACAGCGCGAGATCATGCGTCTGGTCGGTAAGTTCTCCCATGTTCTGAACGAAGAGTGCGAGGCATTTAAACGGCAAGTGGCCGCCGAGAACGAGGCTGGCGATAAGGGCGAGGGGGACACATGCGACTCTTAATGAGGTTTATGAGGCCGTACCGCGGTCTGATTGCGGTGACGCTGTTTGCGGTGCTGATAGATAACGTCGGTACGCTGTTGGTTCCCACGATGCTGGCGAACATGGTCAACACCGGTATTACCACGGGCGATGTCGACTATATATTACGCAACGGCCTGTACATGCTTATCGCGACCGGCATGGCCAGCGGCGGCACGGTGCTGGGCTGCTATCTTTCGGCGCGCCTGGCCGCCAACGTGGCCTGCGATATCCGCAATGCCGTGTACGACAAGTCGCTCGAGCTGTCCGCCAGCGACTTTGAGCGCTTTGGCACGGGTTCGATGATCACGCGCTCGCTCAACGACATCAACGTGATTCAGCAAGCGATTCTGCAGACGATTCAGTTGGTGCTGCCGGTGCCGTTCTTGGCCGTGGCAGGCATCATTTTTGCTTGGTTCATCGATCCCGCCATGGGCACGCTGCTGGGCGTGGTCGTTGCGATCGTGCTGGTGGCGGCGGTCTTTACGGTGGCTAACGCCGCGCCGATCTTTATGCGCCTGCAGAGCTTTATCGACCGCATGAACGTGGTGCTGCGCGAGAACATCGTGGGCGTGCGCGTCATCCGCGCATTTAACAAGGAGCGCCACGAGGAGCAGCGCCTGGACGAGGTGTTTAGCGATTACGCGGCCAACGCCATCAAGGTCAACCACCTGTTTGTGGGTCTCGACAGCTCCAGCTTCTTTTTGATGAATATCGCCGAGGTGGCGGTACTGTGGGTGGGCGGCAACCGCGTGGGCGTCCATGCCATGCAAATCGGTAGCATCTCGGCCGTGCTGGAGTATGCGATCCTGATCCTGTTCTTTGTGATGATGGCGCAGATGGTGATTCTGACGCTTCCGCGCGCCGCCGCATGCCTGAACCGTGCGCAGCAGGTGTTGGAGATTGAGCCGAGCATCGTGGACGGCAAGCGCACGCTGGACACGTGCGCGGCGGAGCCTGTTGACGGTGCCGATGCGGTGGCCGTGTTCGACCATATGTCGTTCCGTTTTGACGATGCCGACGAGGACACCCTGTGCGATCTGAGCTTTGCCTGTCGCCGTGGCCAGACCACGGCGATTGTAGGCTCGACGGGTTCGGGCAAGTCGACGGTGGCCAAGCTCTTGCTTCGCTTCCACGATGCCACGAAGGGCGTCATTCGCCTGAACGGCGTTGACCTGCGCGACCTTTCGCAAGACGACATCCGCGGGCGTATTGCCTATGTGCCGCAGAAGGCGTGGCTGTTCTCGGGTACAGTGGCGAGCAACCTGCGCTTTGGCAACGAGGGCGCGACCGAGGCTGACATGCTCCATGCGCTGGAAGTTGCCCAGAGCACCTTTGTGCTCGATCAGCCGCAGGGGCTCGATACGCCGGTGGCCCAGGGCGGCACGAACTTTTCGGGCGGTCAGCGCCAGCGCCTGGCCATTGCCCGCGCACTCATGAAGCGCGCCGATCTATATATCTTCGACGACAGTTTTTCGGCCCTGGACTTTAAGACCGATGCCGCCCTGCGCCATGCGCTGCAGGACGAGACGCGCGATGCCGCAGTGCTCATCATCGCCCAGCGCATCTCGACCATTCTGCATGCCGATCAGATCGTGGTGCTCAAAGACGGCGAGATCGTGGGCCTAGGCACGCACGACGAGCTCATGGAAACCTGCGAGGTGTACCGCGCTATCGCGGAATCGCAGATGAAGGGAGGTGAGTAGCATGACCGAGGAGCTCAAAAAGCAGGGCATCGTCGATGATGCCGCGGTTGCAGAGACAGTCGAGGAGACGGGCGTCGCGCCCGACCTGGACGAAGCCGCCAAGGCAGCGGCGGAACGCGAGGCTCGCCGCCAGGCACTCTACGAGGAAAACGAGCGCGCCGAGGACGAGCGCGCCCGCGCCGAGGCGGAGCGTATGCGCGACGTTGACGACGAGGATGAGGACGAGACGCCCCGCGACACCTGGGCGACGGTGCGCCGCCTGTGGAGCGAAGCCGCCGGCGACCATTGGCGCTTCTATATCGTGTTCGCGAGCATCGTGTTCTATGTCATCTTTAACACCGCGGCGCCGGCCTACAGCGCCCGCGTGATCGATGAGCTGTGGGGGCACATGAAGCTGGCGTTTGCCAACAACGCTACCTTCAGCATTACCTGGGAGAACTGCGGCAGGACTATCTTTATCTACTTTATGATCTGGACCGCCGCCGCCTCGTTCTACGCGCTCCAGAGCTTTTTGATGTCGAGCGTTGCCGAGCGCCTCAACCTGCGCCTGCGCAACCGAATCGCACAAAAGCTCAACCGTCTGCCGCTTGCCTACTTTGACGCGCATCGTCCCGGCGAGGTCGTCAGCCGTGCGACCAACGACTTGGACAAGATGTCCGAGAGCATGCAGCGCGGCTTGCTACAGCTTCTGGTGTCGATCGGTACCGTGGTGGGCGCCGTGAGCGTGATGTTCGTGTTTAGCGTGCCGCTCACGCTTGTCTTTTTGTTCTTTACGGCGCTTTCGCTGCTGGTGACGAAGGTCGTTTCGCGCCGCACGCACGATGTGACGGGCGAGCGCCAGGAGTGGGTGTCCAAGATTACGAGCGCGGTCGAGGAAGGCTACTCGGGCCGTCTGGTAATCCGTGCGTTTAACCGCGAGCGCCAGAGCTCTGCCGAGGTGCACGAGGCTTCGAGGGAGCTGGCGCGCGTGAGCACCAAGGCCGACTTTATGATTAACGCCGTCGGTCCCGCGGTGCGCTTTATCGGCCGCTTGGCGCAAATCGTGATTGCGCTGGTGGGCTGCAGCATGCTGGTTGCCGGGCATATGACCGTCGGCGTGTTCCAGGCGTTCTTCCAGTTTATCTATGAGGCGTCCGAGCCCATGACGCAGCTGTCGTTTACCTTTAACTCGCTGCAGAGCGCGCTGGCGAGCGCCGAGCGCGTGTTCGACCTGCTCGACGAGTCCGAGATGGAAGCCGATCCGTTGCCGGCGGCCGCCGCCAAGCTGCCGGGCAAGGTGGAGGGCCGTGTCGCTTTTGAGCACGTGCGCTTTGGATATTCGCCCGACAAGCCGCTTATGCGCGACGTGTCGTTTACCGCCGAGCCGGGTCAGAAGATCGCGGTGGTGGGAACCACGGGTGCGGGTAAGACCACGCTCATCAATCTGCTCATGCGCTTCTACGAGATCGACGGTGGTCGCATTACCCTCGACGGTGTGGACACGAGCCACATGGACCGCGGCGAGCTGCGCCAGCAGTTTGGCATGGTGTTGCAGGACGCCTGGCTGTTCGATGGCACCATTGCCGAGAACATCGCCTATGGCTGTCCCGAGGCGACGCGCGAGGAGATTGTCGCGGCCGCGCGTGCCGCTCAGGTCGACTTCTTTGTGCGCACTATGCCGCAGGGCTACGACACGCGTGTGGCCAACGATGCCGAGAGCATCAGCCAGGGCCAACGTCAGCTGCTGACCATCGCGCGCGTGCTGCTCAACAACCCGGCAATCCTCATCCTGGATGAGGCGACGTCGAGCGTGGACACGCGCACCGAGCTCGCCATCGGCCGCGCCATGGACGCGCTCATGCGCGGGCGCACGAGCTTTGTGATCGCGCACCGTCTGTCGACGATTGTCGATGCCGACCTTATCCTAGTCATGGATCACGGCAATATCATCGAGCAGGGCACGCACAAGGAGCTGCTGGCTGCCGAGGGCGCTTATGCCGACCTCTACCTAAGCCAGTTCGCATAAGGAGACAAAGGGGCAGCCCCGCATATCACATCGAAAAGAAGGCGCGCCGGGGGCGGATTCCCTGGCGCGCCTTTTGTGATGGCGTCAATGTTGTCGGTGGCCGTCCGCTTCTAGCGCTCGTCCACGAGCTTGGCGACGAGGGCTTTGAGCTCGGCCACCTCTTGCTCGAGTTCCTTGACGCGACGGGCGTTTTCGGTGATGCCCTGACGGTTGAGGGCGCTCTGCTCGGCGGCATCGTCGGGCATATACTCGCGGTGCTGCTTGGCGTCGAAGCTCTCCTCGAACACGCGGCAGCCGTTGCGCTTGATGATGCGTCCCGGCACGCCCACGACGGTGCAGTTGTCGGGCACGTCCTTGACGACGACCGAGTTGCCGCCGATCTTGACGTTGTTGCCAATGTGGATGTTGCCAAGCACCTTGGCGCCCGTGCCCACCGTGACATTGTTGCCCAGGGTGGGGTGGCGTTTGCCGGTCTCGTTGCCGGTGCCGCCGAGCGTGACGCCCTGGTAGAGCACACAGTTGTCGCCCACGATGGCAGTCTCGCCAATAACGACGCCCATGGCGTGGTCGATAAAGAAGTGCTTGCCGATTTGCGCGGCGGGATGAATCTCGACGCCGGTGATGTGGCGGGTGATTTGCGAGAGCACACGGGCGAGAGATCGATGACCGTGTTCCCACAGCCAGTGCTCGGGCACGTGGTTCCACTTGGCGTGCAAGCCGGGGTAGGAAAGGAAGATGACCAGACCGTTTTGCGCAGCGGGGTCTTGCGCCTGGACGGTCTTGATGTCCTCTCGAATGGTGTTGATAAAGCTCATCGGCCGCCCTCCCTTGGCACCGTGACAATGCGATTCAATAAAGTATAGCGATTCGCTAGGGATTAGGAAGGACGATCTTGCTTCGCTTTGGGCGACAAGTGTCAGTTATGCAAACTTGCTGGTAATGAAGTAAGACTTTTGAGGGGTTTGGCCCGTGCTCGCATCGCAACCGTATACTGGTCAACCTGGACGTGTCCGCGCCCACAACTGAGAGGTTTTACTTCATGGGTTTCATCAATTTTATCGCCGAGCTGCTTAAGGACCCGCGCACCGCGATCGCCAGCTGGATTGCCGCCGGCCCGCTTATGGCCTACGGCTGCGTGTTCCTAATCATCTTTATCGAGACGGGCGTGGTGTTCTTCCCGTTCCTTCCCGGCGACTCGCTGCTGTTTGCCTCGGGCTTCTTTGCCCATAACGGCGGATTTAACATCGTGGCGCTTCTGGCCACCGCATGGGCCGCAGCCATCCTGGGCGATCAGTGCAACTTTATGATCGGCCACTTCTTTGGCCGCAAGATCATCGCCTCGGGCAAGGTAAAGGCCATGACGCCCGAGCGCATCAAAAAGTCCGAGGATTTCTTGGACAAGTGGGGCCATCTGGCCATCTTCCTCGGCCGCTTCTTCCCGTTCATCCGCACCTTTGTGCCTTTTATCGCTGGCATGGGCGGCATGCATTGGCGCAACTTTGTCGTCTTTAACGTGCTGGGTGGCATTACCTGGTCGACGGTCTTTACGCTGCTGGGTTACTTCTTTGGTGGCATTCCGTTTGTGCAGGAGCACTTTGAGCTGCTGATCATCGGCATTGTCGCCGTGTCGATCATCCCGACCGTGGTCGGTCTGGTTAAGGCAAAGCTCGGTAAAAAGAACGCCTAGTCCGAGCTTGTTTTCGGACGTTAATTCCAAGGCCCGTCATCGGATTCGATGGCGGGCCTTTTGTGTTGAAGGCAAATGAAAATACTTTACTTAGTTAAAGAAAAACGTTTTATCCAAGGCGTGCGGGGAGTACAATCACCTGCATGCGAATCGATGTGCCATGGACTTTGGTGTTGCCCGCGTGTCCTGTCCGGCTCTACGCTCCGGGCGTGCGACGTTGCGACGCGGTCGGCCTCGGTCCTTGCGTGCGGGTTCGCGAGTATGCAACTGTGTATGTAAGGAGCGACATATGACTGTCGAGAAGAAGGATATCGATTGGGGTAGCCTTGGCTTTGGCTACATGAAGACCGATTACAGCTACGAGGCCCATTGGAAGGATGGCGAGTGGGACGAGGGCGGCCTGACCACCGACCACACCCTGCATGTCTCCGAGTGCGGTGGCATCTTCCACTACTGCCAGGAGGTCTTTGAGGGCCTGAAAGCCTACACCGCCGAGGACGGCAGCATCGTCTGCTTCCGTCCCGACATGAACGCCGAGCGTATGTATAACTCCGCGCAGCGCCTCGAGATGCCCCCGTTCCCCAAGGACAAGTTTGTCGAGGCCGTCAAGCAGGTTGTCTCTGCCAACGCTGCATGGGTTCCGCCCTTCGGTTCCGGCGCGACCCTGTATGTGCGTCCGTTTATGATCGGCTCCGGTGACGTGATCGGCGTGGCTCCCGCTCCTGAGTACACGTTCCGCATTCTCGTGACCCCGGTCGGTCCGTACTTTAAGGGTGGCCTCAAGCCTGTCAAGCTGCGTGTTTCCGAGTACGACCGCGCCGCACCGCACGGCACCGGCAACATCAAGGCCGGCCTGAACTACGCCATGTCCCTGAAGCCCACGATGGAGGCTCACCGCGAGGGCTATGCCGAGAACCTGTATCTCGACTCCGAGTCCCGCACCTATGTCGAGGAGACCGGTGGCGCCAACGTCCTGTTCGTGAAGGAGGACGGCACGCTTGTCGTCCCGCAGTCGCACACCGACTCCATCCTGCCCTCCATCACCCGCCGTTCGCTCGTTCAGGTTGCTCAGGACCTGGGCATGACCGTCGACCAGCGTCCCGTCGAGTGGGCCGAGGTCAAGGCCGGCACCTTTGTTGAGTGCGGTTTGTGCGGCACCGCTGCCGTTATCTCCCCGGTCGGCGAGATCGACAACAAGGTCTACGGTGCCGACGAGACTGTGACCTTCCCGGCTGGCTACACCGAGATCGGTCCTGTGATGAAGAAGCTCCGCGAGACCCTGACGGGCATCCAGTCTGGTGCTGTTGAGGATAAGCACAACTGGGTTTACACCGTCGCGTAAGCTGTCTTGTATGTCCGGCCCGAGGGCGACCTTCCTTTCCGGCGCGTCCTCGGACATGAAAGAACCCCCGCTGCGCACTACGTGCGGCGGGGGTTCTTTCGTCCTGCGGAGTGCGCCGGAAAGGAAGGTCACCCCCGGGCCTGTGTTACCTCGGCGCAGTCGTTACGGGCAATATAGATCTGAATAGAGATGGTGCGCGGCTTTTTGCCGCGCTTTTGTTTTGGTTCGCGCCATGTGGGGGTGGTGGCGACGTGCATTTTTGCGAGTATTCTGCAATCGAAGACCCCTGCATACCGGCCTCGGGCGAAAAATCGGGATTTCTCGATGTTTTCTACGAATGATGGGCGGGGTTATGGGCTGACAGCGTTTGATTTGCAGGGATATTCGCGGTCTTTGGCATTTATCGTGGCGCCCGAAGCCCTTGGTTATGTTGAATACTCCCAAAAATGCACGGCGCCTTGAGGGGGACCTTCGCGACAAAGGAAACCGCCCCGCCGAAGTATGCATTCGACGGGGCGGTTTATGCATATACCCGATTAAGGATACGCTGCGGATCTGTTAGAACTTGACGGTCGGTGCCTGGCGGGCAGCTTCGGCGGCCTCGAAGCCCTGGCGCTCCTTAAACTGGAAGATGCCGGCAAAGATGACGGCCGGGAAGGTCTGGATGGCGTTGTTGTAGCTAAGCACGCAGTCGTTGTAGCTCTGACGCGCGTAGCTCACCTTGTTCTCGGTGTCCTCGAGCGTGGCTTGGAGCTGCGTAAAGTTGGTGTTCGCCTTAAGATCGGGGTAAGCCTCGGCCACGGCGAAGAGCTGGCGCAGCGCACCGGTCAGCACGTTGTCCGCTTCCATCTTGGCCTCGGGTGTGGTGGCACTCACGGCGGCGTTGCGCGCGTTGACCACGGCGGCAAGCGTGTCCTGCTCGTGTTTGGCGTAGCCCTTGACGGTCTCGACCAGGTTAGGGATCAGGTCGTTGCGGCGCTGCAGCTGCGTGTCGATGTTCTGCCAGGCGTTATCAATGCGATTGCGCTTGGTGACCATGTTGTTGTAGATGCCGGCGATGGCGCAGACAATCACAACGACAACAACGATACCGATGATGACGGGAATCATGGTGTCTCCGTTTCGAATGGCCGCGGCGTCTTCCGCCGGCTGCCGTTGGTGTAACGCTACTAGTATACCCGCAACCTTTGGCGATACCGAACTTTCCGGTAAGCGTTATGTTTCCACCAAGGTAAGGCCATTCGCCAGGGAGTGGGTGATACAGGTGTAAGATATGCGACAGATTAGTGAGTGCTGTCTTTTCCTTGAGGAGGGCGATACGTATGGACCTTCGCATCAAGAAAACCTATCGGGCCCTGTTCGAGGCCTTTACTGAGCTGCTCGAAGAGCATCGGTTTGAGGACGTGACGGTTGCCATGCTGTGCGACCGCGCTATGATTCGTCGGACGACGTTCTACAAGCACTTCCGCGACAAAAACGATTACTTTGCCTTCTATATCGATGAACTCATGTCGGGCCTGCCGCAAAAGCGGGCCGATGCGGATGGCGCGGAGGGCGCCGAGGACGTACGCGCGCTTCGCCACGAAGTGTTCGCCGATGCCATGGATCTGATTCTGGCGCATGAGCAGCTCATGGATAACATTTTGGCGAGCAGTATGTCGGGTATGCTGACTAGCATGATTTGTGACCGCATCGCACGTTCCATACGTGGGCGCGTGATGAGCGCGCTTGACGAGGACGCGCTCGCGCCCGTATCGCTCGAGACAACGTCTGAGTTTGTCGCCGGCGGCATTATTCGGCTCTTTACCATGTGGTGGGAATCGGGCCACGTACTAGAGCGCCGATCCGAAATCGCCGACGTGGTCGATGCACTGTTCGAACGGACCATGACGCCGGTGAGTCACTAAGAGTGGCGGAGAGAGGGGGATTCGAACCCCCGGAACGCTCTCGCGCTCAACGGTTTTCAAGACCGCCGCATTCAACCGCTCTGCCATCTCTCCGTGAGTCGTAATGATAGCATCGTTTTGGGTTTGCAACAGGGAAGGCGAACGATGACGAGCACCGGAATCGATGAGAAGTTCATGCGCGAGGCGCTGGCGGAGGCGCGCGCCGCCGCTGCGGTGGGCGAGGTACCGATTGGTGCCGTGGTAGTGCGCGCGGGTGAGATCGTCGCGCGGGCGCATAATCGCCGCGAGCTCGACCAGGACCCTTCGGCGCATGCCGAGTTTGCGGCCCTATGCGCCGCCGCGCGGTCGCTCGGTCGTTGGCGCCTTTCCGATTGCACGGTCTACGTAACGCTCGAGCCCTGCTGCATGTGCGCGGGGCTTATGGTTAACGCGCGCGTGGGGCGCTGCGTGTACGGCGCGTCCGATGCTAAAGCGGGCGCTCTGGGGTCGCTATACGACCTGAATGCCGATTCGCGCCTGAATCATCGGTTTAACGTACATGCCGGCGTGCTGGCGGATGAGTGCCGCGCGGTGCTGAGCGGCTATTTTAGTGGGCTGCGTGGCACCGATGGTGCTGGCTGCGGTTGTGGGGCCGATCTTGAGGCGCATGCCGCCCACGCCGAGGCGCTTGCGGGTGTTGGGGATCTCGCTGGCGAGACGCTCGACTTTGGCTCCGTGCAGCGCCGGCCCCGTCGTGTGCTGTTGGCGATTGATTCCTTTAAGGGCAGCGTTTCGAGTGCACAGGCGGAGGCGGCCGTTGCCGAAGGTGTGCGCCGCGTGTGGCCCGATGCCCAGGTAAGCGCGCTGCCGCTGGCGGATGGCGGCGAGGGAACGCTCGATGCCGTTGCCGCGTGCGGCGGTGAGGTCGTGGCATGTGAAGTCGCAGGCCCCTTGGGCGACCGCGTGTCTGCCCGGATGCTGGTGGACGGCGAGCGTGAATCTGCTGTTATTGAGATGGCCGAGGCGGCAGGTATTGGGTATTCACCTTGCACGGAATCGGCGGCGCTTGCGGCTTCGACCTATGGCGTGGGCGAGCTGATGCTTCGCGCGGTTCGTGCTGGGGCAAAGACTGTCTATATTGGTCTGGGCGGCAGCGCCACCAACGATGGTGGCGCCGGCATGCTGCAGGCGCTGGGCGCCCACCTTGTCGATGACCGTGGCTGCAATATCGCCCCCGGTCTCGCGGGCCTTGAACACGTGGCGAATATCGATTTGGCACCGGCGCTTCGGGCACTAAACGGCACGCGTATCATCGTGCTTTCCGATGTCGAGAATCCGCTCGTGGGGCGTCGAGGCGCACTGGCGGTGTTTGGTGGGCAGAAGGGTTTGCCGGCGGGTGATGCCGAGGTACTGCGCGGGTACGACAGCTGGATGGTCGGCTACGGCCGCCTGCTCGATGCGGCGATTACCGGGGTGCGGGCTCAGGGGTTGTTGCGCGTGCCCGAGGGCGTGCGGACATTTGGCTCGGTGCTCGGCGTGCCTGGCGCGGGCGCGGCAGGTGGCTTGGGTGCCGCGCTGCTGGCGCTCGGTGCTGAGTTGCGTTCGGGCGTGGAGACGGTGCTCGATCTGATTGGGTTTGACGAACGCGTGCGCGATGTCGACCTGGTCATTACAGGCGAGGGCAACATGGACGAGCAATCCGCTGCCGGCAAGGCGCCGGTGGGCGTGGCCCGCCGTGCCAATCGCTATGGCAAGCCGGTAGTAGCCGTCGTGGGCGGTCGTGCGGATAATTTGGATGCGGTGTATGGTCAGGGCATCGACTTGGTCCTGCCGGTCTGCCGCAGGCCCATGCCTCTTGACCAAGCGCTCGACCCCCAGGAAGCCACAACCAACCTCATCTGCGCCGGTGAAGCAGCCGCCCAATCCTTCGACCTTGGCCGCATCTAAAACCCATCCCCTCGATAAGTTGCGGTGGAATAGTTCCTGTTTGGCGGCTCAGGCGGCAAAAACAGGAACTATTCCACCGCAACTTCGAGAATGGCTATCCGAGGCTGGCCGCCTTGGGCCTTGGGTCGGACCGTCCGCCATGAAATGCGGCCATCTACTACGTTTAGCCGAGCACCCTTGACCATCCCGGATTTTGTGAAATTAAAACCGCAGGTAGAAAGCTTGCCGATTTTCGAAAAAGCCGGCTATGGTTGACCCCTGCGGCCTAAACGTAGTAGATAGGCCCCTTTTGTGGCACGGCAGCAGACCAGTCTTTTTGGGACGGGGCTTATTTGACCACCTGTCGATCTGATTGCCCAAGTAGTCAAAAAAGCCCCGTCCCAAATTAGCCACCTTGCCCCATCGGGCGGGAGCGGGTAAGATATATCGAGCGCCTAGCGCGTTCGATGGGTTCGGATGACGACATGTTCCGAATCTGGTCAGGTCCGGAAGGAAGCAGCCATAAGGAGCCTCTGTCGGGCATCCGGATCCATCGAGCGCACGGGCTTTCTTTTTTGCGCGGTTTTACCAAACCGCGCAATGATCGACGCTGCGCGCCACCCAGAGCGACAATTTGTCATTCAAAAGGCAAGGCATGACCAGAAGGTCTATGCCTTGCCTTTTTCATGCCAACTTGTGCGCTCTGGATGGCGCTCGCTGACCGCGCCTAAACATAGGCGGTTTTTACCGCTATCCAAGATTCTTCTGTAACGAGTTGCTTACGCATCTCTAGGGTTCTCCGTACTATCATGAATCAGATTGAAGAGAGATGATGATAGGGAGCGCCTTTTTATGATTGAGCTGCTCAGGCGTTTTGGTGGTAAGTTTCACCGGTATATGGTGATTGGTCCTGCGTGCAAGCTGATCGAAGTGATCTTTGACCTGCTGACGCCGCTGGTGATTGCCCAGATGATTGATAAAGGTATCGGTGCGCACGACATGAGTGCCGTCGTCCACTACGGCATGGTGCTCGCCGCCATGGCCGTGATCGGCATCTCGTTTACGCTCGTCTGCCAAAAGATGGCGGCGCTCACCTCGCAGGGCATGGGTACTGACATTCGCGGCGCACTCTACCAGCACATCAACAAGCTGAGCTATGCCGAACTTGACCGCTTTGGCACGCCGTCGCTCATCACGCGCATTACCAACGACGTCAACCAGGTGCAGCTTGCTGTGGCGCTGGGCGTGCGCATGCTCATCCGCTGGCCCTTCTTGGCGGTGGGTTCCATGGTCGCGGCCCTTGCCATCGACCTTAAGCTCGGCATCATCTTTTTGATTTGCACGCCCGCCATCGGCCTGGTGTTTTGGTTTGTCATGGCGCGCTGCATCCCGTACTACAAGCAGCTGCAGGCAAAGCTCGACCGCATCGCGCTCATTTGCCGCGAGGGGCTTTCGGGCGCCCGCGTGGTCCGGGCGTTTGTGCGCGAGGGTCACGAACGTGAGCGTTTTGCCCAGGCGGCCGATGACCAGGCGCGTGTCGCAATCGCGGTGGGCAAGCTCTCGTCGATCCTCAACCCCGTCACGTTTTTGGTGATGAACCTGGGCGTGTGCGCCATCCTGTGGGTGGGCGGCATCCAGGTCAACGTGGGCGAACTCACGCAGGGCCAGGTCATGGCGTTCGTCAACTACATGACGCAGACCCTGACTTCCATCGTGTATGTCGCCAACCTGGTCGTGGTCTTTACCAAGGCGAGCGCCAGTGCGTCGCGTCTCAACGAGGTGCTCAATTGCGTGCCGAGCATTACCGACGAGGGCAACCAGCCGGTTGCGCTGCCCGAGCCGGGCGCACTGGCGGGTGGCGCTGTTCCGGTCCCCGCGCTGAGCTTGAGCCATGCGAGCTTCTCCTTTGGCGCGGGCGCCGCCAACGCCGTCAATGACGTGACCCTGGAGCTGCCGCTGGGCAAAACGCTCGGCATTATCGGCGGCACGGGCAGCGGTAAGTCGACGCTCGTCTCGCTCATCCCGCGCCTGTACGACACGGGCACCGGCAGCGTGAGCGTAATGGGTGCCGACGTGCGCGCCTGGCCGCTCGACCAGCTGCGTCATGTGGTTGCGACTGTTCCGCAGCGCGCGTCGCTCGTGAGCGGCACGATCCGCAGCAACCTAACCTGGCGCGACGAGTCGGCAACCGATGAGGAGCTGTGGGCGGCGCTCGATATAGCGCAGGCCAGCGAGTTCGTGCGCAACAAGCCGCAGGGGCTCGGCGCCCCGGTCGAGGCGGGCGGCAAGAACTTCAGCGTTGGCCAGCGCCAGCGCCTGACCATTGCGCGTGCCCTGGTGGGCTCGCCGCAGATTCTGATTATGGATGACTCCGCCTCGGCGCTCGACTTTAAGACCGATGCAGCGCTTCGCCACGCCATCCGCGAGCGCAGCGTACGCGGTGCCGCCGCGGGCGGACTCCCGCTAACCACGGTGATCGTGAGCCAGCGCGTCTCGACCGCGCGCGACGCCGACATGATCTGCGTGCTCGACCACGGCTCGGTCGCGGGCCTGGGTACGCACGACGAGCTGTACGCAAGCTGCCAACTCTATCGCGAGATTTGCCAGTCGCAGCTTCGTCGCGAGGAGCTCGAGGGTCAGCAGGGGAGCACGACGCCCGCGTTCGTCCCGAGTCCCGCGTCCGCCCCGGCTGCCCCGGCATCCACTTGCGCAAAGGGGGACTGCTAAATGAATCCGTATACTTCTTCCGGTTCGGTCGCCACGATGACGGCCAACGTGTCCGGCAACGATAACCTCAACGACCTGGGCGACGGTCCGCGCCAGCCCGGCGACCCCGAGCGTTACCCCGTAGGCGCGGTAACTCGCCGTCTGCTGGGCTACGTCCGTCCGCATCGCATTTCGTTTACGGCGTCGTTTGTGAGCGCCGCCATCTCGGTGGTCTTGCAACTCTATACGCCCATCCTCATCGGCGAGGGCATCGACCTCATCGTTGCCGCCGGGCAGGTGGACTTCGGGTCGCTGCTGCCGCTCGTTACCAAGCTCGCAATCGTCGTGGTGGGCGCGGCAGCCTTCCAGTGGCTGCAGGGCTACTGCGTCAACCGTCTATCCTACGAAACGGTGCGTGACATGCGCGTGGAGGCGAGCGACAAGCTCAGCCGCATGCCGCTCAGCTTTATTGACGGCCATGCCCACGGCGACCTCATGAGCCGCGTGGTCAACGATGTCGACCAGGTGGGCGATGGCCTGCTGCAGGGCTTTACGCAGCTCTTTACCGGCGTCATCACCATCGTGGGCACGCTCGCGTTTACGCTCTCCATCAACCTGACCATGACGCTTGTGGTGGTGCTCGTCACGCCGCTTTCCATCTTTGCGGCCGGTGCCATCGCCAAGCTTTCCAATAAGAGCTTCACTGCTCAACAGCGCATCCAGGGCCAACTCGGCGGTCATATCGAGGAGTATGTGGGTGAGCAAAAGCTCGTGGACGCCTTCGCCTACGGCCCGCACGCTCAACAGCGCTTTGATGCCCTTAACGCCGAGCTCTATACGGCGGGCGAGCGCGCGCAGTTTATGGGCTCGCTCTCCAACCCCGGTACGCGCTTTATCAACAACATCATCTACGCCGTGGTTGCCGTGATCGGCTGCGCGGGCGTGATCACGGGCGTGCCTGCGGCGCTTACGGTGGGCGGCGTGCAGATCTTCCTGTCCTACGCCAACCAGTACACCAAGCCGTTCAACGAGGTCACCAACGTCATTACGCAGATCCAGACGGCGTATGCCTCGGCGCGCCGCATGTTTGCGCTGCTCGATGCGCGCGAGCAGGAGCCCGATGCGGCGGATGCCGTGGAACTTGCCGCCCCGCAGGGTGAGGTGACCTTTGAGCATGTGGACTTTAGCTATGTGCCCGACCGCAAACTGCTGAAGGATATCTGCATCGATGCCAAGCCCGGTATGCGCTATGCGCTCGTCGGTCCCACGGGCTGTGGCAAGACGACGCTCATCAACCTGCTGCTGCGCTTTTACGATATCGATGCTGGGCGCATCGTAGTCGATGGTCGCTCCTCGCGTGACTACACGCGCGCGAGCCTGCGCCGCGCCTTTGGCATGGTGCTGCAGGACACCTGGCTGTTCGAGGGCACGGTAGCCGAAAACATTGCCTACGGTTGCCCCGATGCCACGCGCGAGCAGATTGTCGAGGCCGCCAAGCGCGCTCATGCGCATAAGTTTATCGTGCAGCTGCCAGGCGGCTACGATACGGTGATCGGCGAGGACGGCGGCACGTTTAGCCAGGGTCAAAAACAGCTGCTGTGCATTGCGCGCGTTATGCTCACCGATCCGGCGATTCTGCTGCTGGACGAGGCAACGTCGAGCATCGATACGCGTACCGAGCTGCAGGTGCAGGCGGCATTCGACGAGCTCATGGCTGGCCGCACGAGCTTTGTCGTGGCACACCGCCTGTCGACGATTCGCAACGCCGATTGCATCCTGGTAATGCGCGATGGCGAGATTATCGAGCGCGGCACGCACGACGAGCTGCTAGCGGCAGGCGGCTTCTACGCCGAACTCTACCGCAGCCAGTTCGCACAGTAACGTGGCGCAAAGTAGTCTTTTTGGGACGGGGCTTTTTTAGCTACCCCTATCCAGCCGAATGGCCATGGGGTGCTTTGGGGCTTGAGGTAGCTAAAAAAGCCCCGTCCCAAAAAGACTACCGGGTTGCTCTGTACATCTGCGTCGTTAGTACTAAGATATTCATCTAATAAATTGCATTAGTGGCTTTAGTTTTGGGGGATACGAGGCAACGTGACTATGACGTGCTCTTTGGTGGTTAACAGCAAGAGCGGTAATACCAGGATGGTTTCGGGCGCAATCAAGCGTGCCCTACAGGCTGCAGGCGTCGAGTTTATTCACGCTGCCGCGCTGAGCGACGATGCGGACGCAGATCAGGTTGCGCGCGAGGCGCAGGGTGCCTGTGCTGCCGATACGGTGCTCGTCGGCTTTTGGTGCGACAAGGGCGCATGCACGCCTTCGGTCGCGGCGTTGCTCTCCGCCTTGCACGGCAAGCGCGTCTTTCTGTTCGGTACCTGCGGTTTTGGTGCCGATCAGAGCTATTATCAGCAGATTATCAATCGCGTGACCTCCAATTTGGCCGAGGATGCCGAGCTTGTGGGTTGGGCAATGTGCCAGGGCAAGATGGGTCCCGCGGTCAAGCAGCGCTACGAGGCCATGCTCGAGCAAGATCCCGACAATGTCCGCTTTAAGATGCTGCTCGATAACTGGGTCGCCGCAAAGGATCACCCCACCAAGGAAGATCTGGACAACATGGCTGCAGCCGCCAAAAAGGCCGTGCTGGGGGAGTAGCTCCCATCGCTGACGGCGGTCGGTCCATCTTTCTAAATGAAACGTCCTCCCGGGCGTCGGGGCACGAAGTTCCCTGCTCTACAGTCCTGCGCAAGACGAAGGCCACATTAAGTGGCCTTCTTTGCGTGCGGAACTCGCGATGAACTTCGTGCCCCGCCGTCCGGGAGGACGCCTCTTTATTGATGGGAGGCCTGATAGGTCGATGGTTCCGTGCCCGGATGCGTCCAAAGTGGGACGGGCTTTCCGGATGGGCAGGCTTTCGAAAAATGCGTCCCGGAATTTGCCTTTGGAATGGGACGTAGTTTCCCGTTGAGGTGCTTTGCGGAAAGTGCATCCCACTCTGGGCGGTCGAAGTGGGACACACTTTCCCAAAGGCGCTCCAACGGGAAATTGCGTCCCATTATTCGGTCAAGAAACGGGATGCATTTTCCCAATGAGAGCAAAACCGGAAAATGCATCCCACAATCAGCCCTCAAAGTGGGACGCCGTTTCCCAATGAGGCTCAAGCGGAAAATGCATCCCGGAATTTGCGCTCAAAGTGGGATGCGGTTTCCGGTTGAGGGTCTAAGGGGAAAATGCGTCCCAGAATCGACGCTTGAAATGGGATGCAGTTTCCCGATGAGGCACTCGACGGAAAATACATCCCAGAAATGGCCTTTGAGCTGGGATAAGATTTCCGCGGCATCTCGGATTCTCAAAAATGAGACACGCCGTTGGCGAAAATGAGACACGTGATATCGGGCATCGGACGTATCATTTGCAAAAGATGAGTCCACTCCACTCGAATAAAGCGAGGTCCCTCATGTACGTTCCACACCCCCGTATCCGTAGGCTGTCGAAAATCCCGCTTGTTGGGACGGCGGCGCTTGCTGCGTTGATCGCCACGAGCGTCGCCTGCTTCACGGCCACGCCCCAGGTTGCCCAGGCGGCAGACGCGCCCGCAATCACCGATATGACCGAGCAGGATTATCAAGCCCTGGGTCTGGGCACGAGCGAGGACATTCCGGCCGATACCGTTGGCCCCTATTCCACTGATACCCCCACGACGTTTGCCACGCGCAGCGAGGTCTATATGGCAGCTAACGGTAGCCATGGCAATCGCTACACTCTGCGCGACAAGCTCGAGAACGTCGAGCGCGGTGACATTGGCGGCAGCAGCAAACTCTTCGATGGCTATGGAAGTGTGTGGGGCGCCGCAAAGTTCTGGCAAAACGTCAACAACTTCGATACGAACAGCGATCTCTACAAGCATAGCGACTACGGTGGCGGCACCTGGTCGTACCTAAGCAACAATGAGTCCTCAACAGTACTCGCCAACGACAACAACGGTTTCTCGGGCATTCACGCCACGAGTGTTGAGTTCTGCAGCGACGCCAGCACGGGCAAAAAGAGCCGCGTTGCCGAGCTCCGTGCCTACGGCGACAGTTCTTCCACGACGATTGACAGCAAGTCATACGCCGGAAAGGTTGAGCTGGTCCTCTACTCGTTTAGCAACGGGCGTACGCGCACTCTCGACACACACCTGCCGGTGACGGTCAACACTAATATGATGTACGAAGGCCGTTTTAAGTACCTGGATGCCGGTTACCTGCAAGAGCACGACGCCGTCTTTGATGTCGAGGCGGGCGATGTCGATGGCGACGGCGTCGACGAGCTTTTTGTCTACGCGGGCTGCTATGTCGACGAGAACGGCGTGCGCAAGGCTGTAGTCGACATGTATGACTTGGAGGGCGGCAACTGGAAGCAAAGCGTCGTCAAGATCGATGCCGGTAACGCCGCGGACTACACCACGCACAACAAGGGCGGGAACGACTCCTGGACGCAGCTTCAGTCAGCTCCTGTCGTTTCGCTAGCGGCCGGCGACCTCGATCGCGATTTTTGCGATGACCTCGCCATCGTGGTCTCGGCACCCTACGGCAAGAAGAATATTGATAAGTCGACGCATTGCGAGCTGTTTTCGTGGGATGCATCCAAGGGTGCGCTCGTCCATGTCGATGCTCTGGGCGACGCGGGCGCAATCTCCCTCTCCGCGAACGGCAAGACCATGGTCGCTGCGAATGCGACGTTCGGCACGTTTGCCGCCTACGATGAAGAAGGAAAGAAGACGGGTGAAACCGTCACGGGCCTTATTCTTGCGGGCTATGACTGGCAACGCAGCGCTTTTGATTACGGCGCTTCTGACGGCAGCAAGGGGCTGTACGGCGCGCTGTACCGCTACGCGTATTTTGACTCGGAGTCTGGCGAGTTCAAGCTTTCCGATTGTAAGGAATACAGAGACGGGCTCCTCGCCTCCTATGGGCTGATGCATGTGCCCAACAGCGCATGGAAGGATAGCGCTCAGGATAAGCGCTATCCGTGCACCTTGGCGCCTATTGCCCTTGCCACTGCCAACCTTGACGGCCTGTCCGAGCAGCTGGCGGTCGACGAGGTGCTCGTGGGCGGCGATGTGTTCCGCGACTTTGCCTGCAACACGGCACAGAGCGGGGCTCAGGGCTTGGGGTCCATGGTCGGAACCATGAGCATGAGCGGTCAGCAATACAACAGCAGCAACAAGCATGACCACAAGGGTATAGAGCAGGTGTGGATCAGCGACGTCAAGGCGGGCGGCGTCTCGGGTTCGGACCGCTATAACGAGAGCTTTATCGCCGTGGTGGGCAAGCACCGCGACGAGGACCTGCGCAAGAACGATGACTACTATTGGATGACCGCCTCGCATTTTTCGCTCGACGAGAACGGAAAGGTGCGCCGCGGCGAGGAGCAGGTGATTAGTGAGAGCAACCGTCGCGGCACTACCTACGGCACATTTATCTCGCTCGCGCTGCCCGATGTCGACAACGACAGCGTCAAGATCACGTACAAGGACCGCTACAAGGTCTATACCAACCCGCGCGTGCTTGCCGTGCTGCAGGATGCGCCCTATGTTGAGGATCTGGAGCAGGCATACGGCTATCTGGTGTTGGGCGGCACGTCATACGGAGAGGAAAAGGGCACGGGGACATCCCAGGGCTATACCATTGGCGCCGAGTTGGGCGTTGCCGTCGAGGTGCAGACCGGTCCGCCCCTGGTCGCGATGAATGCTTCAGTCGATTTTGCCGCCGAGGGATGCTATGACTACCGGAGCGAGCGCACGGTCAGCGCAAGCGTAAGCTATGAGTCGCATGCCGGCGAGGGTGACAAGGCCGTGCTCTACACGATTCCGATGGTCTATTACGAGTATGAGATCGAAAATGAGGAAACTGGTGGCAAGGGCGTGATGGCGGCGCCCGTGTCGCTCGGCGCGCAGACCTCGGTCGTTAATGTCGAGGCCTATGACCGCATTGCCAAACAGCACAATATGACGCCGCTCAGCTACTTTTTGACCAACCGGTCGGGAGAACCCGGAACCTATCAAACGACGCTCAACGGCGAGACTCCCGTTGGGGATTCCTTTGGCCTGGGCAAGCCTGGCGTAACGCGCGCCTACACGCACGATGGGTTTAACGGCGCCGCCGCGCAGTCGGGGGCGAGCATTGAGCAGACCATCGAAGTCGAGGAGGGCAAGGAGCAGGAGCTCGAGCTCGGCTTGACGCTGAACGGCAGCGTTGTCATGGGCGCGAAGCTCGCAAAGCACGAGTTGTTTGGCGGCCTGTGCTTTGGTGCCAACGCCGGCTTTACTACGGGTAACTCCTCGAGTGAATCGACCGAATACGGCGGCACCGTCGACAACCTGCCCGAGGCCGCGCAGGGCAAGTACGGTTTTGTGTGGCGTCTGGGCGTCAACGCGGTGGATGTCGACAAGTTCGAGGCAGACTCGGGCGACAAGCTCGGCACCAAGGACACCGACCAGTTCTGGATCGTGGGCTATGACGTTAAGGACGTCGAGATGCCCGACGCGCCGGCCGTGACGGGCTTTACGGCAAACGCCGTCGATTCGACCAGCGTTACGTTTAGCTGGGACGATGTACTCGCAAACAAGAGTGGCTTTAGCTACGGCGTGGGCATGCTGCAGAGCAATGCGGCGGATGCGGTCGTCAATAGCTGGAAGATTGCCGACAACACGCAGACCTCGCTTAAGTGGGATGGGCTGTTGCCGAATACGGAGTATCGATTCGCCATCGCCGCCGTTAAGAATGATTCAACGGCCGAAACGGGTATTCGCTCGGCGATCATCACGGTCAAGACCATGCCCGATGGCATGACGATGACCGTGAGCGGACCTGCGGCGGATACAGCGGAGAGGTCGGCCCTCGAGTATGACTCTTCGGTCGAGTGCTCGGCGGGAGACAAGCTGACACTCTCGGCGATCGGCCATGTGACGCAGCGCAATGCCGACGGCAGTGAAACGGAGCTGGCGCCGTCATATATCTGGTACCGCAAGGTTCGCGGCGAGGCCGAGTTCCAGCGCGTGGCTGCCGATGGCAGCCTCCCAGCCGGAACGGCCTCAACGCTCGAGATTGACCTGACGGCGGAGGATGACGGCGCGCAGTACTACTGCCACGTGGGATACAACGACGTGGGCCTCGACACCGGCACGACGCTCGTGAATATCGAGGCCGAGGAGACGGCGCCCACAACGGTGAACGCCACCCCGATCCGCACGCGCCGCCTGTTCTCACAGGCAAGTGCGGGCGCCAAGAAGTTCCTGGACCATACGCTGGTAAACACCGCCGGCCCAACCGATTCCGAAGGCTCAAAGGACCCCGAGACTCCGACGACCCCGGAGACGCCCGAGACCTCGACGAATCCGGATAAGCCTAAGGCGGACGGCAGCACCGAAACCAAGGCGAAGGCCACAACCTCAGCCAAGAACCTCGCAGGCACCGGTGACCAAACGCTAGCAATAGTCGCTACCGCAGCAGCGGCGGGTATCGTTCTGGTGGCAATAGCCCTCATCATGCTGATCAAGCATCGCAAGACCCACTAGCGGCCAGTCGAACATATCGACAAACCAAAAAACCCGGGTAGCCAAAAAACAGGCCACCCGGGTTTTCTGTTGAGTGGAGACTCCGCAAGCGGAAACTGCATCCCACAATTAGCGCCCGGAACGGGACACATTTTCCGTCAAGCCCTCATCCGGAAAATCCATCCGCAGTCCCGCGCCCAGACCGGGACGCACTTTCCCAAAGGGTCCTCAACGGGAAACTGCGTCCCATAATTAGGCCGAGAAATGGGATGAACTTTCCCAATGAGAGCCAACCGGAAACCACGTCCCAGAATCAGCCCCCAAAGTGGGACGCACTTTCCCAACGAGCCTCAACCGGAAAATACATCCCGGAATCCAGCTGAATAGTGGGACACACTTTCCCAATCGGGTCCCAAGCGGAAACTGCATCCCATTCCAGACAAGAATTCCGGGACACACTTTCCGCAAACAAAGAAGGCCACATAACGTGGCCTTCGTCTTGCGCAGGACTGTCCAAGCAGGGAACCTTATATGCCTCCGCCTGGACAGACGTTTCAGTTGTGGCTCAGCAGCTAGCAGCTACTTAATCTTGGTCGTACCCGGTGCCAAGTTGGGGTCGGTCTCGTTGGCCTCGGTCTGGAAGTGCTCCGTATAGACGTTCTTGCCGTCGCGGAACATCTCGTAGTATTGCATCTTGGCGTAATCCTCGCGCGCCTTGGTGGCGGCTGCTGCGGCGGCGTCGTCGCCGGTGACGTTGGAGGAGAGCGCCCAGCGCAGGCCGGCGTCCTCGTAGCCCACGGAGTTGATGGCGGGCAGCGACTCACGCAGCGTCATGTGCGCCTTCTGGTAGTCGGAGAGGGGTGCGCCGATCAGCTGCATAAGCTGCGTGGACAGGTAGTTGGTGGACAGGTCGTCGACCTCGCTCGTCTGGTCGCAGCCGGCAACGTCGTAGTTGGCCCAGATGATGTAGTCGGTCTGCCACAGACGCTCCTGATGCGTGGCGTCGTCCTCACCGGTAAACCACTTGTCGTTGAACTTGGACGGGAAGAACGGCTGGTGATCGCCCCAGAACACCACGACCACCTTGCGGTCGAGCTTGCTCAAGGCGTTAAGGAAGTAGCGCAGCGCCTGGTCGGACTGCTCGATGCACGAGACGTACTCGTCGACATCGGAGAGCGTGCCGTCCTCGACGGTCTTGGCGTCCAGATCGGTCGTGTCGATATTCAGGTGCATCTGCTTGTCGACCGGCAGCAGACCCGTATCGTAACCCGAGTGGTTCTGCATGGTCACGTCGAAGATAAACTGCGGATCGGCGTTCTGGTCGAGCAGCTCAAGAATCTTGTCGTAGGTAGCCTGGTCGGTCACCATACCGCGCAGGGTGTCGGCTCCCTGGAAGTCGTTGATAGACAGGAACCGGTCAAAGCCAAAGTCCTTGTACACGTTCTCGCGGTTCCAGTTGGTTGCGTGGTTGGGGTGCATGGCCGTGGTGGAATATCCGAGCGACTTGAACTGCTCTGCCAGATTCCCGGTTGTTTCCATGTTGTAGATGGTGTAGGGGTACACGCCCGAGCCCAGGTTGGCCATGGAGTTGCCGGTCATAAACTCAAACTCGGTATTGGCGGTGCCGCCGCCGTAGGCGCTCACGTAGAGCTTGCCGCGGCTGAGGCAGTTGGGCAGGTTCTTAAAGTACTGCGGGCCTTCGTAGCCGGCGCGCATGTTCTGGTAGATCGAAAGATCCGAGAAGGTCTCGTTCATGATGGCGATGACCGTGGGCTTCTCGCTGTCGAACTGCTCCTTTGCGGCGGTGCGCTCGTCACTCTTGGCGGCGTCGGACTTGTCGTAGGCCTTGGCGTACTTTTTGAGCGTGGCCTTGGCATCGTCGACGGAGTAGTCGGCGGGTTTGGGCGGCTTGATGGACTGCGCTGCGCTAATGAAAGCGGGCAGGTAGCCCTCGCGCCAGTAGCTCTCGAGCGGGCGCCA
Organism: uncultured Collinsella sp.; assembly: GCA_902475785.1. GTDB lineage: Bacteria > Actinomycetota > Coriobacteriia > Coriobacteriales > Coriobacteriaceae > Collinsella. Next base: position 7,613 of record CABSAN010000015.1, on the reverse strand, counting down.
GGTGTAGACGGTGATGCCGAGGGTGTTGTAGTAGTCGATGAGCGTGACGTGTGCGGTCACGCCGCCCAGGCACAGCACCGCCACGAGCAGGTTGGTGAGCAGCATGCGCTTGGCGTTGGCGGCGCCCTTCTGACGGTGCGGTGCCACCAGGCCGGCGTACTCGCATAGCAGCATGGCGATGGCGGTAAAGCCCATGGACAGCACGCAGAACAGTGAGATCGAGAAGGTGTAGCCGGTGCCGGCGACCGCGGCGGCGGTGGAGATGGCCGAAAGGTCGCCCGGCTGGATGGGCATGGATTTAAACGTGATGACGAAGAACTCGGCAATGCCCAGGACAAAGAGGGCAAAGGCCAGGACCGCGGGAGCTGCGCCGTGGCGCTGGAACAGGAAGAACAGGCCGACCATGAGCGTGGTGATGATGGCCCACTCGAGCAGGATGCACAGGGGGTAGACCCAGGTAAAGTCGTGGTTGGACGAGACCTCCATGCCCAGCAGCGCAAAGACGCCGGCGAGCAGCAGACACAGGACGGCGGCGACGAGCGGTTTGCCCACAAAGGCGCCGCGCAGGCGGGCGAGCTTGCCGGTGGGGGCGGGGGCGTCGGGCCCGGCGAACGCAAAGACGCGCGGGGCGATGCGGTCGCGGGCGATACTGGCCCAGGCGCAGCCGGTGAGGATGGCATTGGTCAGGATGAGCATCACAAAAGCGAGCGGCTCGTTTTGGGCGACGAGGCCAATGGCGCCCCAAATGGTCAAAAAGAGCTGGAACAGGCCGAAGGCGACGCTCCACCCAAGAGCGCTTTTGGCAACGGTGCCCGACTGAGCGCGAATGGCCTTGGCCTCGCGCAAAACAAGGTAGACGGTCGCCGCAAGACCGACGAGCGAGATGGCGGCAGCGAACATGCTGAGACTCCTCACAAACTTAAAACCTACGAAAGCGGGGGTTTACCCGATTGTTACCTAAATATGCGCTGCATTTGCGGGCTGCGCACAACAACCAGCCATATTAACGCGCATGCGCGGCGGTGTGGCGCAATGTAGTGGCGACCTGCGCGATAATGGACGGGAATTACACGGAAACGTAAAGGCTTCTTAAAGAATTGGCGAGGATAGAGCTATGGGCGAGCAGGTTTGTATGACGGGTGCCGAGTACTGCGACGGAGCTGCGGTCGTGGACGCCGGCGGTTATCCGGTCGAGACCACGGGTAACGCGGTACTGGACATCTTGGAGCACCGCTCGTCCACGCGTGCCTTCGCGCGTGATGACGACGACCGCCCCGTGGCGGTGACCGACGAGCAGCGGGCGGCGATTCTGCATGCGGCGAGCCGTGCGCCGTCGGCGGGCGCCATGATGATGTATTCCATCGTGAGCATCCGCGAGCAGGCTACGCTCGACCGCCTGGCCGACCTGTGCGACCATCAGCCCATGATCGCCAAGGCGCCCTGGGCACTCATATTTGTGGTCGATTATGCCAAGTGGATCGATCTGTTTGAGCACGTGGGCTGCTTTGAGCCCGAGTTTGTCGAGCGCACGGGCAAGGCGCCCCGCCGCGCGCCGGGTTTGGGCGACTTTGCCATCGCGGCCCAGGACGCCGTGATCGCCGCGCAAAACGCCGTGGTTGCCGCCGAGGCCCTGGGCCTGGGGAGCTGCTACATCGGTGATATCGTCGAGAATGCCGAGGAAGTTGCCGAGCTGCTCGATCTGCCGCCCTATACCATGCCGCTGTCGATGCTCATCATCGGCATGCCCCGGAAGGAGCGTCCGGCGATCGCACACCCCGTGGTGAACCTGGTGCACGAGGAGCGCTACTGCCGTGCGGATGCCGCGACCATGGACGCGCAGGTGGACGAGATGGACGCGATGTTCCGTCCGCACGCCCGCGAGGTGGGGGAGCGCGTCGCGGATATCTATACCCGCAAGCACACCAGTCCCTTTATGGCCGAGATGAGCCGCTCCATGGAGTGGTGGTTCAAAAATTGGCTCGGAAAATGACGGATGTGACAAAGGGACCGTCCCTTTGTCACATTCCATATCGCTGCGGTGGCCTAAAGGCCGTATAAATGTTTATCTAGCTGGGAAAACAGTGCCATTCAAACATGGGCCGATTATCTATAATCCCTTCGAACATTAAAGTTGGGAGGAAACCGGCTTATGGAACAAAAGGCCAAGGAGGCAGCCTCGCACGCTGCTATTCCTGTGAGCATCTCGGCGATGCTCGTCACGCTGGGCGTGGTGTACGGCGATATCGGCACCAGCCCTATGTATGTAACCAAGGCGCTCGTTGCCGGCAACGGCGGCATCGGAAGCGTGACGGAGGAGTTCGTGCTTGGCGCGCTCTCCCTTGTCGTGTGGACGGTCACGCTGCTGACCACCATCAAGTATGTGCTCATCTCGCTGCGCGCCGATAACCATGGTGAGGGCGGCATCTTTGCCCTGTACAGCCTGGTCAAGCGCTGTGGCAAGTGGCTTATCATCCCCGCCATGCTGGGTGGCGCCGCGCTGCTCGCCGACGGCATCCTGACGCCGGCTGTTACCGTTACCACGGCCATCGAGGGCCTGCGCACCATCCCGGCGGTCCATGCCGTGCTGGGCGATGACCAGGGTCGCGTCGTCGCCATTACGCTCGCCATCATCATCGTGCTCTTCTTGGTGCAGCGCATCGGTACGGCCAAGATCGGTCACGCCTTTGGCCCCATCATGACGCTGTGGTTCCTGTTCCTGGGCGGCACGGGTCTATTCTTTGTCTTCCAGCACCCCGCCGTGCTGCTGTGCCTCAACCCGGTGCGTGGCATCGCCTTTTTGCTGAGCCCCAACAACCACGCGGGCATCATGATTCTGGGCAGCTGCTTCCTCGCCACCACCGGTGCCGAGGCGCTCTACTCAGACATGGGCCACGTCGGCCGCGGCAACATCTACGCTACCTGGCCGTTCGTTAAGTGCTGCCTGCTGCTTTCCTATATGGGCCAGGGCGCTTGGCTTATGAACAACGCTGCCAACCCCGAGCTCATGGGCATTGCCGACCTCAACCCGTTCTACCAGATGCTCGCCCCGGGCCTGCGCCCGTTTGCCGTAGGCCTTTCCACCGTCGCGGCCATCATTGCCTCGCAGGCGCTCATCACCGGCGCATTCTCGCTGGTGTCCGAGGCCAGCCGTCTGGACCTCATGCCGCACATGCAGGTCTTCTACCCTGCCGAGACCAAGGGTCAGCTCTACATCCCCATGGTCAACAACGTCATGCTTGTCGGCTGCGTCATCGTGGTGCTGCTGTTCCAGAACTCGGCGCATATGGAAGCCGCCTACGGCCTTGCCATTACGCTGACTATGATGTGCACCACGCTGCTGCTCTTCTTCTACCTGCATGAGGAGCGCAAGCTCAAGGTTGCTCCGTGGATCTTCGCGGCCTTCTTCCTTTTGCTCGAAGGCTTCTTCTTCGTGAGCTCGCTCACCAAGTTCTTCCACGGCGGCTACTTCACCATCCTCATGGCCGCGCTCATCATGGGCATTATGGTGTGCTGGTACAACGGCACGGCGGTCGAGCAGCGCCAGTTTACGCTACTGCCGCTGCGCAGCTACCTGCCGCAGCTCAAGCGCCTGCGCGACGACGACCGTTACGAGCGCATGAGCGACAACGTCGTGTACCTGACCAAGGACACCCATACCGACTACATCGACCGCGATATCGTCTATTCGATCTTGGACAAGCATCCCAAGCGCGCCCGCGCCTGGTGGTTTGTGAATGTCGAGACCATGGACGAACCGCACACCTTTGCCTATTCGGTCGAGACGTTCGGCACCGACTACGTGTTCCGCGTGCATCTGTACCTGGGCTACAAGATCAACCAGCGCGTCAATGCCTACCTGCGTCAGGTTGTTCAGGACCTGGCTGCCACCGGCGAGCTGCCGCCGCAGACGCATGACTACTCGGTCTACAAGGATCCGGGTAACATCGGCACGTTCAAGTTCGTCCTGATCCGTAAGCTTCTGGCGCCCGAAAGCGATGTGGAGCCGAGCGAGCGTACGGCCATCACGCTCAAGTACATCATCCGCCGCGCCGCCGGCACGCCTGCGCGTTGGTACGGCCTGGAGAACTCCAACGTGAGCTTTGAGTACGTGCCGCTGTTCACCAAGTTCAAGGCCGTGAACAAGATGCAGCGCCTGGCCCCCAACGAGCGGCCGTAGACGTCGGCGGCTACACGGAGTTGGTTTTTGATGGATAAGCATGAGGCCGGGGAGGTAAACATGGATACAAAGATGCTTGATGGCCGCGAGGTGGTTGCCGAGCTGGTACGTGAGGTACGCGCCGACGCCGCCGAAGATCGGTTTTTGACGAACCGTGCCAACATGGATATGGCCGACCGCGTGATCTCGATCGTGGCACTGGTATTTGGAGCGGTGTGCGTGTGTGCCCTGCTCGCGCACGTGCTGTTTGTCTAACGACCGCAGACTGCAAAGGCTATACACTTGGAACCACCACAAGGGGAAACCACCACAAGGGTGCCTGTCCCCTTTGTGGTGGTTTTTGTTTTTGAGAGAGGGGCGGGACGCTGATGGACGTCCGTACGGACGGCGATATTGCCGATAGCTTTTGGTGGCGGCGCACAACGCTGACGCGCCGCACTCCTCTGTATGACGCCTGCGTATCGGTGGGGCTGCTGGTCGCGGCGACGATTGTGGGCGCGCTGCTCGACCATCCGGGTCTCGCGCCGAGCATCATGATCGTCTATGTGTTCGCCGTTCAGCTGTGCGCATTCTTTACCTGGAGTCGCCTGTATTGCTTGCTGAGCTCGGCTGCCGCCGTGGCGCTCTACAACTTCTTGTTTGTCGACCCGCGCTACTCGTTGTCGCTTATCGACCGCGGCTATCCCGGCATGTTCTTCATCATGTTCGTGGTCTCGCTTGTGTCGAGCTCGATTGCGTTGGCCCTGCGCCGCGCCTTGGCACAGGCTGCCGCCAGCGACCGCCGCACGCATATGGTGCTCGAGACCAACCGCATGCTGCAGCGGTGCGCCGATCAGCAGCAGATCGTTCACGCCATGGCCACGCAGCTGGCGCGTCTTTCGGGCTGTCCGGTCGTGTGGTACAGCGCCGACGCCGAGGGCGATGACCTGCTGCCGCGTGCGACGTACACGGCCGTGGGCGATGCCGCGCCGGTGCACGAACTGGCGCCGCAGATGCCGCCGCGGCTCTCGGCGTCCGCCTACGTGGGAACGCCGCTTGACGCCACGTTTGGCGGATCGGCGTTTTATGGCATCTACCTGACGGTTCGCACGGGCGACGGCTTCGTGCGCTCGGGCGACCCCGCCTCGGTGGTGGGCGTGCTGGCTATCGTTGCCGAGCCCGACGTGCTGACGCATGAGGAACGGACACTTGCCGATGCCATCGTGAGCGAAGGCGAGCTGGCGCTCGACCGCGCCCGCGCGATGGAGGCCCGCGAGGAAGCGGCGGTGCTCGCAAAAAACGAACAGCTGCGCGCCAACCTGCTGCGCTCCATCTCGCACGATCTGCGCACGCCGCTTACCAGCATTTCGGGTAATGCCGACGTGCTGCTCGATCAGGGCTCGACCGGCACCGCGGTGCTCGATGCCCAGACGCGCCGCGGCCTGCTTCTATCCATTCGCTCGGATGCGCTGTGGCTCAACGCCACCGTCGAGAATCTGCTCGCCATCACCAAACTCGAGGGTGGCGGCATGCATCTGTCGACTACGCTCGAGCTCATGGACGATATCGTCGAGGAGGCGCTGCGCCACGTAAGTCCGGCCGTGCGTGAGCACGACCTTAAGGTGGTGGCGTGCGATGAGCCGGCGCTCGTTAACGTCGACGCGCGTCTGATGGTGCAGCTGGTGGTCAATCTGGTGAACAACGCCATCACCTATACACCCGCAGGCTCGCATATCGTGATTTCGATTGGCGTCGACGATGGACGCGTGGCGTGCTCGGTGGCCGATGACGGCCCGGGCATTGCGCCCGAGGACCGCGAGCGAATCTTTGAGTCGTTCTACACCGCCAACCACGGTCTTGCCGACAGCCATCGCAGCGTGGGTCTGGGTCTTTCGCTCTGCCGCTCCATTGCGCTGGCGCATGGCGGTAGCATAGAGGTTGCCGCGGCGGACCCGCACGGCTCGGTCTTTACGATTGAGCTTCCCGTCGCCGATGTTTCGTTTGATAAGGAGTAGCGCTGTGCCGAACTCTGCCGTAAAACCGCTCATCTTGGTCGTTGAGGACGACCCCGCCGTTCGCAATCTTATTGTTGCCGCGCTCGAGGCGCACGGCTTGCGCCATATGGCCGTGGAGACCGCCCATGCCGCCATCGCCGCCGCCTCATCGCAGGCACCGAGCATCGTGCTGCTCGATCTGGGCCTGCCCGATATGGACGGCGTCAAGGTGGTGGAGTCGGTGCGCGCATGGTCGGGCATGCCGATCATCGTGGTCTCGGCGCGCAGCGAGGACGCGGACAAGATTCGCGCGCTCGATGCCGGCGCCGACGACTACCTGACCAAGCCGTTTTCGGTCGAGGAGCTGCTCGCGCGCATTCGCACGACGCTCAGGCGCCTTTCGTATGCGCAGACGGGCGGCGTTGTCTCTGAGGGTTCGTTTGATACCGGTGAGCTGCATATCGATTTTGACGCCGGCATCGCCACGATGGATGGCGAGGAACTGCATTTGACGCCGATCGAGTACAAGCTCCTGTGCCTGCTGGCGCATAACGCCGACAAGGTGCTCACGCACCAGTCTATCTTGCACGAGATTTGGGGCACGGCAACTAAGAGCGACCTGGCGAGCCTGCGTGTCTTTATGGGCACGTTGCGTAAGAAGATCGAGTCCGACCCCGCGCACCCGCGCTACATCCAAACGCACGTGGGTATCGGCTATCGCCTGGTCACCCAAGGGTAGGACGGCGCCCGCCATCCCACTATGAGTTGCGGTGAAATACGGTCTATATTTGCCTAATTCCAGGTAAAACAGTCCGTATTCCACCGCAACTTTGTTATTTGCCCTTGGGCTTGCTGGCGTAGAACTTCTTCTTTTTGGACTTGCCGGCAGGGGAGGGTTTGCCGGCAAAGTTTGATTTGCCGTTGCCGGCCTGCGTGGGCGCGGGCGCTGCTGCACGAGGCTTGCGCGCCTCGGGGTTGCGCAGCTCCTCGGTTCGCTCGGCAATCTCCTCGGCGCTAAAGCCGACCTCGGCCATGGCGTCCTCGATGGGCAGTCGGCGCACGATATAGCAGTGGTGCACCTTCTGGTTGCGCGCGAAGTCCTCGGGGATGGTCTGTGCCGTAATGTCCTCCAGCACGACGCCCGCGCGCGCGAGCTTGCGCGTTTCGGGGCGGAAGCCGCGCAGGTTGCAGCTAAAGATGGCATGTCCGCCCTGTGCAAGCAGGCGAGATACGCCGGCCAAAAGCTCAACATGGTCGCGCTGGACATCCCAGGTGCGGCGGCCCATCTTGGACGAGTTCGAGAACGTGGGCGGGTCGACAAAGATCAAGTCCCAGCGGTTGCGCGTCTGGCGCTGGTCGCGAATCCAGGCGAGCACGTCGTCGCGCACAAAGTGATGCTGCGGGCCCACAAAGCCGTTCTGGCGCATATTGCGCTCGGCCCAGTCCAGGTAGGTGTTGGAAAG
>CABSAN010000014.1 GCA_902475785.1 uncultured Collinsella sp. | reverse complement strand
GTGACAATAATGAAAGTCGGAAGGATTCGGTCGTGTCGGAAAATAGGGATTACTACGAGGTGCTTGGCGTCGACAGGGATGCCGACGCGCGGACGATCAAGCGTGCGTTTCTAAAGAAGGCCCGTACCGTACATCCGGATGTTTCGGACGACCCCGAGGCCGAGGCCAAGTTCAAGGAGCTCAACGAGGCCTATTCCGTTCTTTCCGATGAGCAGAAGCGTGCTAACTACGACCGTTACGGCACTGCCGACGGCCCTGGTGGTTCGGGCTACGTCGATATCAACGATATCTTTGGTGGCATGGGCATGGACGACTTGTTCTCCTCGTTCTTTGGCGGCGGTGCCGGCGGTGGCGCCCGCAACCGTCGTGAGCGTCGTCGCGGTCGCGACATGGCCATCTCGCTTTCGGTGACGCTCGAGGAGGCGGCGCTCGGCTGCAAAAAGACGATCAGCTATGACCGCCTTGCTCCTTGCGAGGACTGCAATGGCACCGGTAGGGCCGAGGGCGCGACCGAAAAGCGGTGCAGCCGCTGCCACGGCACGGGCTATGTCACGACGGTCCAGCGCTCGTTCCTGGGCCAAGTTCAGTCCTCTTCGCCTTGCCCCGACTGCCATGGCGAGGGCACGGTCATTGATCATCCCTGCGAGACCTGCGACGGTCAGGGCCGTACGCCTTCGCACGAAAAGATCGACATCGATATTCCCGCCGGCGTTTCGACCGGTCGCCAGCTGCGCGTGAGCGGCTTTGGCGAGGCCGGCCTTCGCGGCGAGCCCTCGGGCGACCTGATTGTCAACGTGCGCGTTGCCGACCATGAGCGCTTTAAGCGCAACGGTGACGACCTGTACCTGGTGAGCGATATCTCGATTGCGCAGGCTGCGCTCGGCTGCGAGATCGAGGTCGAGGGCATTATGCCCGACGAGGTCGTTAAGGTGACGGTTCCCGCCGGCGCCCAGTACGGCGACACCGTGAGCGTCAATAATTACGGAATGCCGCGCATTGGCGGTGGCGGTTCGCGTGGCCGCCTGATCGTGCAACTGCGCGTGGTTGTTCCCATCAATCTCTCCAATAAACAGCGCGAGCTGCTCCGTGCTTTTGCCGATGAGATGGGCGATGACGTCACTTCCGGTAAGAAGTCGGTGACCGACCGCATCAAGAGTGCCCTCGACGATATCCTCGATTAAGGAGCCCGCGTGCTCGCACCCCATATTTCCGTCGTCAACCTCGGCTGCCGTGTCAACCGGGTTGAGTCTGACCGTATCACTGCCGATCTTATGCGCCTGGGCTTTGCTATTGTGGAGCCCCAGGATGCCGATCTGATCGTCATTAACACCTGTGCCGTTACGGGCGAGGCCGAGGCCAAGACCCGTAAGGCCGTCCGTCATGCGCTGGCCTATCCGGGCGAGCCTTACGTGGTCGTAACCGGCTGCGTCGTCAACCTGCATCCCGAGGAGTTGCTGGAGCTCTCCGATCGCGTGATCGCCGAGCCGTCCAAGATCGATGTCGCCGAGCGCGTCTGCGAGGTGCTGGGTGTCGAATCCGATAGCGTTCCCGCCTGCAGCGATGGCGAGGTGGTCGATGCGCTCGGTCGCTCTCGCCTGGGCGTGAAGATTCAGGACGGCTGCAACCATCGCTGCACCTATTGCATTGTGTGGAAGGCACGCGGCCCCGAGCGCTCCGTGCCCGTCGAGTCCGTGCTCGAGCAAGTTCGCGAGGCCCAGGAGGCCGGCGTGCCCGAGGTGGTGCTGACCGGTGTGAACCTGGGTGCCTACGATGGCAAGAGCGTGACCGACGAGCACGTCGAAATCGATGAGCTGCTCGAGGCCATCATGGAGCGCACGTCTATTCCGCATGTGCGCATTTCCTCGGTCGAGCCCATGGATATCTCCGAGCGCCTGCTTAAGGTTATGGCGCGCTACCCGCAGCGTATCGCCCCGTTTTTGCACCTGCCCGTGCAGTCCGGCTGCACGGCGACCCTGCATCGCATGGGCCGTCCCTATAGCGCCGAGGCCTTTGAGGACACGGTGCGTATGATTCGCGCCAACTTGCCCCAGGCGTCCCTTTCGTGCGATGTCATCGTCGGTTTTCCCGGTGAGACGGACGAGGAGTTCGAGGAATCGCTGGCGCTGTGCCGCCGTGTGGGTTTCTCGCGTATGCACGTGTTCCGCTACAGCAAGCGTCCCGGTACCCTTGCTGCCGACATGCCCGACCAGGTGCCACCCGAGGTTATGGCCGAGCGCAGCCGCCGTATGCGGGCCGCCGCACAGGAGCTCGCTATTGCCGACGCTCGCCGTCGCGTGGGCACGGTCGAGCGTGCCGTGCTCGAGTATGGCGACAACCTGACGCTCGGCTCGTTCCATCATGCCCGTCTTGACGATACCTGTGGACTTACAGCCCCGTGCCTGCTCGATGTTGCTATCATCGGAGTCGATGATTCCGGCTTGGTCCATGCACGCAGGGAGGTTCATGGAAGCCTCGAAGATTAGACTTACCGTTCCCGAGGGGATTGATCCCTCGCGCGTTTTGGGCGCCGGCGACGGCGTCCTTCGTGCACTCGAGAGTTTGGTTCGCGCTCATGTGGTCGCCCGTGGCGATTGCATCTCCGTGAGCGGCGACCCGGACGAGGTCGAACTCGTGGCGCGCTTTTTCGAGCACGCTTTTCGCGAGGCGGCCGTCGGGCGCACGCTGTCTGCCGACGATGTCTCGTGTTGCCTGGCCGTCTTGCGCGACGGCGAGCATGAGGCCACATCACTTCGCGATGACGTGCTGCTTTCGTACCGCGGTCGCGTCATTCGTCCCAAGACGCTCGGGCAAAAGCGCTATGTGGATGCTATCCGCTCGCATACCATCACCTTTGGCTTGGGTCCTGCCGGTACCGGTAAGACCTATCTGGCCATGGCGCTCGCCGTCGCCGCGCTCAAGCGCCACGAGGTGGGTCGTTTGATCTTGACGCGCCCGGTTGTCGAGGCGGGGGAGAACCTTGGCTTTTTGCCCGGCACCCTCGAGGAAAAGATCGACCCGTATATGCGCCCGCTCTACGATGCCCTTTTTGACATGATGGACCGCGAACGCACTGATGAGCTTATGGAACGTGGCGTGATCGAGATCGCCCCACTCGCCTACATGCGCGGTCGAACACTGAGTGATGCCTTCGTGGTGCTCGATGAGGCGCAAAACACGACGCCCGAGCAGATGAAGATGTTCCTGACACGCCTGGGCTTCAACTCCAAGTTCGTGATTACCGGCGATCTGAGCCAGCGCGACCTGGTGGGTCGTCGTGGTGGCTTGGCGGATGTCGAGCGGATTTTAGGCCGTGTCGACGATGTCGCATTCTCGCATCTGGAGCGTGCCGACGTGGTGCGCCATGCCTTGGTGGGGCGCATCGTCGAAGCCTACGATGCGTATGATGATGCGCGCGAGCAGCGCGCGCACGATCGAAAGGAGTCCCGTTGAGTGTATTGATCAGCAACGATGCCGAGCTCGATACGCTACTCGACGCGCAAGAGGTGGAGCACATCTGCGAGGTTGTGCTTGCCGCTGAGGGCGTTGAACGTGAAGTCGAGATTTCCCTTTCGTATGTCGACGAGGAAGAGATGCACGAGCTTAACCACGAGTGGCGCGGTATCGACCGCACCACCGATGTGCTCTCGTTTGAGTGCGATTCGGCCTTTGACGAGGATATTCCCGCCGATGAGACGCTCGAGCTCGGCGATATTATCTTGGCCCCGCAGGTTATTGCCCGTCAGGCCCCCGGTTTTGGCAATAGCCCCGCTGACGAGTGTCGTCTGATGCTCGTACACGGCATGCTGCACCTGCTGGGCTATGACCATATCGAGGACGACGAGGCCGAGGTTATGGAGGCCCGCGAGGACGCCATCCTGCGCGATCTGGCGCTCGAGCGCGGCGAGGACCCCAAGCTGGTCCACGTCGGCCCCATCACCAATCATGCCCACGACTAGGAGCCGTTTATGATTCCCGGATCGAACAAGGACCATCCGTCCTTCTTAAAGTCGTTCTCCTATGCCATGGAGGGTTTTGTCACCGCCGTCAAGACCGAGCGCAACATCAAGGTCATGCTCGCAGCAGGCGTGTGCACCGTCATTGCCGGCTGCATCGTGGGGCTCGATATTGCCGAATGGGCCACGGTTATCATCTGCTGTGGCCTGGTGATTCACGGCGAGCTGTGCAACACCGCTATGGAGGCTATCGTCGACCTAGCGACCCAGGAGCTCCATCCGCTGGCCAAGCGTGCGAAGGACATCGCCGCCGCCTCTGTATACGTTCTTTCCATCACCGCCGCGATTGTGGGCTTACTGGTATTTGCCCACGCGCTCGGCTTTATTTAGAAAGGGATTCCCATGTCCGACAATATGCAGCCTTCCGATGAGATTTTGGACGACGAGTCCCTGGACGCGGTGGATACCGAAGAGTTCGAGGAAGTCGAGGAGTTCGACCCGTTTGAGGGCATGAGCGATGAGGAGCTCGACGCCCTGTGCGACGAGGACGACGGCCCTATGGGCTTTGGCGATGTGGAACCCTGTTTCCGCAGCGGCTTTGTGGCCTTGGTCGGTCGCCCCAACGCCGGCAAGTCCACGCTGCTCAACGCCTGCTATGGCAAAAAGGTCGCCATCACCTCGCCGGTGGCCCAGACGACACGCCGCCGTATGCGCGCCGTTGTCAATCGCCCCGGCTACCAGCTGGTCTTTGTCGATACCCCGGGTATTCATAAGCCCAAGGATGGCCTGGGGTCCGAGCTCAACAAGAGTGCGTTGTTCGAGCTGAACGATGTCGACGTCGTCGCGTTTTTGATTGATGCCACCAAGCCGATCGGCAGGGGAGACGCTTGGGTTGCCGAGCGCGTCAAAAATGCCCGTTGTAAGAAGGTCCTGGTGCTTACCAAGGCCGATGAGGCCGACCCCGCACAGGTCATGGAGCAGCTTAAAGCCGCCCACGAGCTCATGGAATATGACGACGAGATCGTGACGTCGTCGGTCAAGAACTTCAACGTCGATGCCTTTATCGATACCGTTGCGCACTTTTTGCCCGAGGGCCCGCGTTGGTTCCCCGAGGACATGGGTACCGATGCTTCCGACGAGACCCTTGTGGCCGAGTTTGTGCGCGAGAAGGTTCTGCGCCGAACCCGTGACGAGATCCCGCACTCCGTGGGCGTGATCTGCGATGCGCTCGAGCAGACCAAGAAGGTGCTGCGTGTGCATGCCACCATTTACGTTGAGCGTGAGGGCCAGAAGGGCATCATTATCGGTAAGGGCGGCGAGATGATTAAGCATATCGGTATCGACGCCCGTCGCGACCTTGAGCGCATTTTTGGCACGCAGGTCTTTTTGGAGCTGGACGTGAAGGTCAAGGCCGGCTGGCGCGACGACGAGGCACAGATTCGTCGCTTTGGCTACAACGCCGAAGACTAAGGGCGCGCGGCGCGCATGGCAGGCTCCCGGACATATCGCACGAAGGTCCTCGTCCTCGATAAGACCAAGCTCAAGGAGACCGACCTGATCCTGACGATGCTTGACGAGCGGGGTCGGCAGGTGCGTGCCGTGGCAAAGGGTGCGCGCAAACCCGGCGGGCGCCTGGCTGCGCGCTGCGAGCTATTCTGTACCGTCGATATGCTGCTCGCACATGGACGCTCGCTCGACGTGGTTTCTCAGGCCGAGCTTATGGAGGCGCCGCTCGGCGCCGCGCCCGATTACGAGACGACCTGCGCCGCAAGCGCGATCGCCGAGGTCGCGCGCGTGTGCTCGTTCGAGGACGCCGAGGACCCGTTTACCTTTGCCATCACGCAGCGGGCGCTCACACTTGTCGGCAGCGGGCTCGACTCGGCACATATGGACCTGCTCGTGGCGGCCTTTGTCTTTAAGCTGCTGTCGCACGTTGGCTACCGCCCCGATTTCTCGGCATGTGTGCTGTGCGGAGACCCGATGCTGTCGTATTTTTCGCCCCAGGCGGGCGGCCTCATGTGCGGCTCATGCGCGTCGAGCGTTCCGGGCGCCGAGTTGGTCTCAACCGGCGAGGTTGCATGGCTGCGCGCCCTCATGTCCATGACGTTCGATGCACTCATGGCCGAGCGAATCGACCCGCATACGGCGGCGTTCTTGCTCGGGCTTTCGCATGTGTGGGCGGCGACGCATACCGACCAGCGCCTCCGTGCGATGGAATTCATGTTGGGTCGGTGATGATGCGCAAGGGCGGGCTGCTTGTGGTAACATACCGACCTGTTGGTACCTCGACCTTGGATGTTCGCTCCACCGGCGGCTTCCCAGTCCGAGGCGAATCGAGTCGCCCGTGGGCGACGCAAAACGAAAGGTGAAACAATGACTGTTTCCAAAGAGCGCAAGGCGGAGCTGACCGCCCAGTTCGGTAACTCCCCGGTCGACACCGGTAACCCCAAGGTTCAGGTCGCCATCCTGTCCGAGCGCATCAAGGAGCTGACCGAGCACATGAAGTCCCACCAGAAGGACTTTCACACCCGTCGTGGCCTGCTCATGCTCGTCGGCCGTCGTCGTCGTCTTCTCTCCTACATCAAGAAGAACGACATCGTCGAGTATCGTGAGCTCATCAAGGCTCTGGGCATCCGCGACAACATCCAGTAAGGATTTGTACATGCTAAGAGCGTCCTGCGCAGCGGGGCGCTCTTTTTGTGTAAGGGCGTGAACAATCACGCTCTGAAGCGTGGCGGGGGCAGGGGGCCCGCGTCACATGAGAAGCCCGCAGGCAAGGGGTCTGCGGGGTAAAGGAGAACAATGACACTCGTATCCAAGACCTTTGAGCTGTACGGCAAGACCTACACCTTTGAGTCGGGCGAGCTTGCCAAGCAGGCCACCGGCGCTTGCCTGGTCAAGCAGGGCGACACCACGATGCTCGACACCGTGGTCGTCTCCAAGGAGCGCAAGAACTACGACTTCTTCCCGCTGACCGTCGACTTCAACGAGAAGATGTACGCTGCCGGCCGCATCCCGGGTGGCTACCTCAAGCGTGAGGGCCGTCCCAGCGAGAAGGCCACGCTCACCGCGCGCATGATCGACCGCCCGATCCGCCCGAGCTTCCCGGACGGCTTCCGCAACGAGGTACACATCGTCGCTACCTCGCTCGTCGCCGACCAGGTCAACCCCTTCGACGTCATCAACGTCATGGGTGCTTCCCTGGCCATGACGCTCGGCGGCGTGCCTTTCGAGGGCCCGCTTGCCTGCGTGCGCATCGGCCGTAACGTGGAGACCGGCGAGTTTATCGTCAACCCCACCTACGAGGAGCGCGAGAACTCCGATCTGGATCTGGAGCTGGGCGGCTCCGCCGACTTCATCTCGATGGTCGAGGCCGGTGCCGAGGAGATCTCCGAGGACGACATGCTCGCCGCCATGAAGTTTGGTCAGGAGGCCCTCGCTGCCTTCTGCCGGGCCCAGGACGAGTTCGTCGCCGAGTGGGAGCAGGTCAACGGCCCCATCGTTAAGAAGGAGTACCCGCTCGACCAGCCCGTCGAGGAGGTCCAGGAGCGCATCTTCGCCCACTACGACGAGATGGCAGCCGCCCTCCGCGACGCCGACAAGCTCTCCCGTATCGGTAAGGTCGAGGCTCTGAAGGAGTCCATCCGTGCCGAGTTCACCGAGGAGGAGCAGGCCGCTTGGGAGCGCGAGATCCCCGTGGCACTCAAGAAGCTCGAGAAGAAGGCCATGCGCACCATGGTCGTCGAGACCGGCGAGCGCGTCGACGGCCGTGCCGCCGACGAGATCCGTCCCATCATGGTGAAGGACAACTACCTGCCGCTCGTTCACGGCTCCGGCCTGTTCCAGCGCGGTCAGACCCAGGTGCTCTCCGTGCTGTCGCTCGGCATGCTCAACGAGGGCCAGCGTCTGGATACCATCGAGCCCACCGAGGGCAAGCGCTACATGCACCACTACAACTTCCCGCCGTTCTGCACCGGCGAGACCGGCCGCATGGGCAGCCCCAAGCGCCGCGAGATCGGCCACGGCAACCTGGCAGAGCGCGCTCTGCTTCCGGTGCTCCCCGACGAGAACGAGTTCCCCTACGCCATCCGCGTGGTCTCCGAGGTCATGGAGTCCAACGGCTCCTCTTCGATGGCTTCGACCTGCGGCTCCACGCTCGCCCTTATGGACGGCGGCGTGCCCATTAAGCGCCCGGTCTCCGGTATCGCCATGGGCCTGATCCAGGAGGAGGGCAAGACCGTGGTCCTGTCCGACATCCAGGGTCTCGAGGACTTCCTGGGCGACATGGACTTTAAGGTCACCGGTACCACCGAGGGCATCACCGCCCTGCAGATGGACAACAAGGCCACCGGCCTTACCTTCGACATCCTGGCCCGTGCCCTGCAGCAGGCCAAGGAGGGTCGCGCCTTCATCCTGCAGAAGATGCTCGATGTGATCCCCGAGCCGCGTCATACCACGCGCAGCACCGCCCCGCGCATCGTCTCCATCCAGGTTCCGACCGATAAGATCCGCGACGTCATCGGTTCTGGCGGCAAGGTCATCCGCGGCATCCAGGACGAGACCGGCGCTTCGGTCGACATCCAGGAGGACGGCACCGTCTTTGTCGGCGGCACCGGCGAGTCCGTCGATCAGGCCGTCGAGCGCATCAAGCTCATCATCAAGGTTCCCGAGCCGGGCGAGGAGTACACCGGTCGTGTGGTCTCCATCCAGCCCTTCGGCGCCTTCGTCAACCTGTTGCCCGGTAAGGACGGCCTGCTGCACATCTCCCGCGTTGCCAAGGGCCGCGTGGAGAAGGTCGAGGACGTCCTCAACGTGGGCGACGAGGTCAAGGTCGTCGTCATCGAGGTCGACGATCGCGGTAAGATCTCGCTCGACCGTCTGGATAAGCCCGAGGCCCCGGCACGCGCCGAGGGTGCCTCCGAGGGCGACGGCGAGCACTTCCAGCGCCGTGAGCGTCCGCGTCGCGACCGCTCCGAGCGCAGCGACCGCCCGCGCCGTCCCGGCGACAACGGAGGCCGCAAGCCCCGCCGTCACCACGACGCCGAGTAACAGCCGCACATAAGCAGCTCAACAAGGGCGACTCCGGACAGGGGTCGCCCTTTTGCTTGCGCCCGGGAGGGCCGCATATGAAGTTTCCTGCTCTACAGTCCTGCGCAAGACGGAAAGCACATTAAGTGCTTTCCTTTGCGTGCGGAACTCGCGATAAACTTCATATGCGGCCCTCCCGGGCGCAAGAAAAAGGGCTGGTTAGTGCCGCTCGCTATTTAAGTTGGACAGTCTAATCAGTAGTCAGATTTCAGATCTGTAGATATCTGCAACAGCATTTTCCCAGATAAAACCGACCAAAATAAACCTGTCCCATATTGGCAGGTCAGGGCTCAGCGGCCCCGGCACGGGCTAAGTTTATCGCGAGTTCCGCACGAACAGGAGGCCACTTAATGTGGCCTCCGTCGTGAGCAGGACTGTAGAGCAGGAAACTTAGCCCGTGCCGGGGCCGCTGAGCCCTGACCGGCGGGATACACGGCTTCAGATGGGGCTTTGATGCATGGGTGGTCTGTTGTTGTGCGAATGGGTATCATACTGTGGTTACTGCATCGACTCTGCGATGCATAGTTGTACGTTCCCGACGGTCGGTTTGCCAGAAGCGCCCCGTCGGTTGTTCCAGACCTGTTTCGTAGAAAGGAAACAACACTCACCTATGGCAGCTAAAAAATCATCTCCCTTGAAGATCATCCCGCTCGGCGGCCTAGATGGCATCGGCAAGAACATGACGGTCTTCGAGTGCGGCGACGACATGGTGCTCGTCGACGCTGGCCTCATGTTCCCCGACGACTCGCAGCCCGGTATCGATCTGGTACTCCCGGATTACACCTATGTTCTGGAGAACGAGGAAAAGCTCCGCGGCATCGTCGTCACTCACGGCCACGAGGACCACACCGGTTCGCTTCCGTATCTGCTGCAGGATCTCAACAACAAGGTGCCCATCTTCTCGAGCAAGCTGACGCTCGGCTTTATCGAGGGCAAGCTCTCCGAGTTCCGCATTCGTGCACCCAAGTTCCGTGAGGTCAAGGGCGGCAGCCACGTCAATCTCGGTGGCATCTCGCTCGACTTCTTCTCGATGACGCACTCCATCCCGGGCGCTCTGGGCGTGTTCATCCGCACCAACCAGGGCACCGTTATGCACACCGGAGACTTTAAGCTCGACCAGACGCCCATCGACGGCGTCACGCCCGACTATGCCGCTATCAGCCGCTTTGCCAAGCAGGGCATCGACCTGCTGCTGTCCGACTCCACCAACGCCACGGTTCCTGGCTTTACCAAGTCCGAGGCCGAGGTTGGCCCCAATCTGCTGCATGCCATCAAGAATGCTCCGGGCCGCGTGTTCGTCGCTTCGTTCTCGAGCCACATCCATCGTCTGCAGCAGATCTGCGACGCTGCCCGCAAGTGCGGCCGCAAGGTCGTCGTGACCGGTCGTTCCATGCTCACCAACACCCGCGTGGCGCGCGAGCTCGGTTATCTCAACATTGATGATGCCGATATTATCGATGCCTTCGATATCGATAACCTGCCCGACGATAAGATCGTCGTCATGTGCACCGGTTCGCAGGGCGAGCCCCTGTCGGCCCTTTCGCGCATGGCTAACGGCGAACACAAGACGCTCTCCATCCACGAGGGCGATACCGTCATCCTCTCGGCAACGCCGGTCCCCGGTAACGAGAAGGCCGTTCAGCAGGTCGTCAACAGCCTCGCCAAGCTTGGCTGCGACGTGTGGGATAAGAACCGCGCCCTCGTTCACGTCTCGGGTCACGGTAGCCAGGAGGAGCTCAAGCTCCTGATGGCCATGGCCAAGCCTACGTACTTTATGCCGGTCCACGGCGAGGCCGTGCATCTGCGCGCCCATGCCCAGCTTGCCCGTAAGATGGGCATCAAGGATGATCATATCTTTATCCTTGACAACGGAGATACGCTCGAGATGCGTGGCGGTATCGTCAAGCGCGGTACGCCCGTCGAGTCCGGCGTCGTCTACGTTGACGGACTGCGCATCGGCGATACCGACCCTATCGTTCTGCGCGATCGCCAGAAGCTTGCCAACGACGGTATGGTCACGGCTGTCGCTATCGTTTCGCTCAAGCACAAGAAGATCGAGGCCATCGAGTTCTCGGGCCGTGGCGTCTCCTTTGCCATCGACGATCAGTTCTCCGACGACGCCTCGGCGTCCATCATGAAGACGATCGAGAAGGGCAAGTTCAGCTTTACGAGCAGCGGTTCCGATGCCATTCGCAAGGCCGTGCGCGACTCGCTTTCTAACTTTATCTGGAGCCGTACGCGTACTCGTCCGATGATCATCCCGGTCGTCATGGAGGTTTAGTTTGGCGCGCGGATCTTCACAAAACGCCAAAGGCAATAAAGCCAACAACCAACCGGCATCTGCTAAGGGTGCCGGTTCCCATCTTCGTGCCAATAAGGGCCACGAGGCCGAGTTCGACGATTTTGAGCCCCTGGTCGAGCCTTCGGCCAACCGCGATATCGCCGGCGTGGTCATTGCCGTTTTGGCGATTGCGTCCTTCATTGCCGTGATTTCGCCGGCGACCGCACCCGTTACGGCTGCGGTTGCCGGTTTCTACCACCTGGGCTTTGGTCTGGGCGCCTACGTGCTGCCGATCGTCATTTTGCTGTTTGCCGCCACGCTCTTTTTAGGCGAGGACTCGCCGCTCAACGTGCGTTCTGTTGCGGGCGGCGCCGTGGTCTTTATCGCCGTCGTCTCCATTTTGTCGCTGATGGTGCCGGGCACGAGCGACTCGTGCGACCTTATGTTCACGCCGCAAAACCTGTCCGCCTCGGGTGGCTACATCGGTGCGTTTATCGCGAGCGCGCTGCAGAATGCCCTGGGTAAGCCTATCGCGATGGTGGTCCTGTTGGGTCTGGCCGTCGTTGGCTTTGTCATCATCGGCTTTTCGGTGGGCGGCGTTTTACGCTCTGCCCGCGACCGTGCGGCCGATTTTGCCGAGCGTCGTCGTGCCGACGTCAATGCGAGTCCGTGGGGTGACGACGAAGCCCTGTCGGTGCCCGGCGTTGCCTGTCCGCACCTGAGCATTCTTCGTCAAAAGGGCTCCGATATGGCCGTGACCACGGTCATGGGCAACGATGCGGACCCGGTTTTGGACGATGGCGACGAGGACGAGGATCCGTTTGTCGACGTGTCCGATGCTGTAGAGGCCGAGCGCGCTAAGACGACGCTGCTGCCGCGCCGTCATGCCAAGAAGGGCAAGACGGCTCCCAAGCTCAATACGAGTGAGCCCGATCCGTCTTGGTCCGAGAGCGAGATTGAGCTTACCGAGTGTGATGACGAGGACGACGAGTCCCCGCTCGAGACTGCTAAAACCACCTTGCTGCCGCGTCGTCAGGCAAAGCGCGGTCAGGTGACCGGCCAGCTTTCGATGGAGGACGATCCGGACAAGGTCGACGAGTCCAAGCCGCCGTTTGCCGTGAATCCCGTCTCGGCCGCCCCTCAAATCCCTGATTTCCTCAAGCATCCCAAGGTTGCCGATACGGCTGTGGCGGGCGCTGTCGAGGCGTCTACTTCGAGCGATGGGGGAGCGGACAATGCCCCCGCGGATAACGAGGGCGAAGAAGAGGACGGCTTTAAGCTTCCGCCGCTCGAAATCCTGCATGCAAACCCCCAGTCCGCTTCTGCCGCGTCTTCGGACAAGGAGCTGGAACAGACCGCCGAGTCGTTGCAGTCCACGCTGCTTGAGTTTGGCCGTAGCGCTCGCGTCGTCGGCTGGATTGCCGGTCCCACGGTGACGACCTTTAAGCTGCAGCCCGGCGAGGGCGAGCGCGTGAGCAAGATTTCGAGCCTTGAGGACGACATCGCGCTGTCGCTTGCTGCTCAGTCCGTGCGTATCTTTGCGCCGATTCCCGGCACCTCGCTCGTGGGTATCGAGATTCCCAATCGCAAGCGTCAGAACGTCAACTTGGGCGACGTGCTGCCCTATGTTAAGGGCGGTCCGCTCGAGCTTGCCATCGGCCGCGACGCAGAGGGCACGCCGGTCGTCGCCGACCTCGCCAAGATGCCCCACCTGCTGATCGCCGGTACCACGGGTTCCGGTAAGTCGGTCATGATCAACTCCATCATCACGACCCTGCTCATGCGCGCGCTCCCCGAGGACGTTCGCTTGATCATGGTCGACCCCAAGCGCGTCGAGCTCGCAGGTTATAACGGCCTTCCGCATCTTTACGTGCCCGTAGTGACCGAGCCCAAGCAGGCCGCGAGTGCCTTGCAGTGGGCGGTGTCCGAGATGGAGCGCCGCCTGAAGGTCTTCGAGCGCCTGAACGTGCGCAAGATCTCGACCTATAACGAAAAGCAGGCCGCCGGCGAGTTTGAGCATTACGATAACCCGCCGCAAAAGATGCCCTACCTGGTCATCATCATCGACGAGCTTTCGGACCTGATGATGGTTGCCGGCAAGGACGTCGAGGCGTCGATTGTGCGTATCGCCCAGCTGGGCCGTGCCGCCGGTATCCACCTTATCGTGGCGACCCAGCGTCCGAGCTCTAACGTGGTGACGGGTCTCATCAAGGCAAACATTACCAACCGTATCGCCTTCAACGTCGCAACGGGCATCGACTCCCGCGTCATCATCGACCAGATGGGTGCCGAAAAGCTCACCGGCTTGGGTGACATGCTGTTCTCAAAGGTCGACTGGGGCAAGCCCCGCCGTATCCAGGGCTGCTTTGTTTCGGATGACGAGATCAACGAGATTGTCGAGTTCGTCAAGTCGCAAAGCGAGCCCGACTACCATGAGGAGATTCTGTCGGCTGTGGCACCTGCCTCCATGTCCATGGCAGGTGGCGGCGGGATCGTGCGCACCGGCGTTGCCGAGCCTCAGGACGACGATCCGCTTATCTGGGAAGCCGCTCATATTGTGGTGGAATCGCAGCTGGGCTCCACATCTGGCCTGCAGCGTCGCCTGAAGGTTGGCTATGCGCGCGCCGGGCGTATTATGGACATGCTGGAAGAAAAGGGTGTCGTCGGACCGCCCGACGGTTCCAAGCCGCGCGAGGTCCTTTTGGATGAAGAAGGCCTTGCCGCGCTGGAATCCGTTGACGCCGAGATGGCACGTGAAGATCGTGAGTTTGGAGGATTCTGATGGCTGCACGCTTTGGTGACATGCTGCTCGAGCAGCGTCGCCGAATGGGCCTTTCCATTCAGCAGGTCGCCAACACCATCAAAATCAGGCCGCAGATCATCGAGTTTTTCGAGAATGGCAATTTTGCATCGATGCCTCCGCGCGGCTATGCGCAGGGCATGATTTCGAGTTATGCGCGCTTTTTGGGCCTCAATCCGCGGGAGGTCGTCAACGCTTATTTTGACGATCTGATGGCATATGAGCGCGAGACGTCGCAGCAGGGCGGTCGTTTTCAGGACGCCGCCGGCTACGTCAATTCGCGATCCTCGGTCGACAACGGCCGTTTCCTGATGGTTCAGGGCGGGCGTTCGACGCGTTACGGCCAGCGCCCTCAACAGGCTGGTTATGTTACCGAGACGGGCTCGAGCGAGGAGATTCGTTCCCAGCGCGATCGTTTTCGCAGCACGCCGGCGCCCGAGGAGCGCGCACTCCCCGCTGCCCGCGGTGTCGCACGAGACCCTCGTGCCGGCTACGGCGATGGTGGTTATTCCGATCGCGGGTACCGTGGCGCTTCTTCCGTTCGTCCGCGCGGCGGCTATGCAGATGCCGATACTACGCAGGTGACGCCTCGCCTTCGATCTCAGTCACAGCCTTATAGCCAGCGCTCCTCAGCGCCTCGTTCGGGCCAGCGCAACTACCAGGGTCGCGGCGAGCTCGCCCCCCGCTCAGACCAGCGCAATATGCAGCGCCAGGGTAGCTATCGCGGACGTTCCGACAATAACCGCGGTCGTATGCCCCAAGGCACCGGTCGCGGTGGTTCCAATCGTGGACGCGGCGGTGGGCGCGCTCCCCAGAACAACGGTCTCGATCCTCGTATCGTTTACGCCGGTATCGGCGCCGTGGCGCTGCTTCTGATCGTGCTCATCGTGGTGCTCCTGCGTGGCTGCGGCTCCTCGGCGCCCGAGTCGACGCCCGAGACACCCGTTGCCACCAAGACAACGACAAAGAAGTCTTCCAAGAAGACCGAATCCGTCGATGAGGACGAAGATACCGATGAGGCGACGGACGAGTCGACCGAAACCGATGCCGCCAAGACGACAGTCAAGAAGGAGGAGAACAAGGTCACAAAGGTCAAGATCTCCGTTGCCAAGGGCAAGACTGCTTGGATTGAGGTCAAGGTTGATGGCAAGTCGGTCTATGGCGCCCAGGCGACCGGCCCCTTTGAGCAGGAATACACGCCTGAGTCCTCGATCGAGATCACCACGTCCAAGCCTTCCGATGTCACCGTTACCAAGAACGGCGAAAAGGTCCGCTACGACACTAAGACGTCGGGCGTGGCACGCGTGACGATCACCGTTCCCAAGAAGGAGACGACCGAGTCCAAGGACGGCGAGAGCACTGACGGCACCGATGGCACCGAAAGTACCGACGGAACTGATGAAACCGATGCCCAGTCCACGGACGGCACTGATGCCGCCACCGACGGGCAGACTACGCCCTATTCAGACGACTATTCTTACGACAGCTACTAAGCCGCTCGTAAGCGAAAGGATTAACCATGGCTAAAGATTCCAGCTTCGACGTCGTGTCCGAGGTCAATATGCAGGAGGTCGACAATGCCTTCCAGCAGACCACGCGCGAGATTTCCCAGCGCTATGACCTTAAGGACTCCGGCGCCACCATCGAGCTTTCGAAGGGCGACAAGCTCTTTACGATCAACGCCCCGGCCGACTTTGTCTCCAAGCAGATCATCGACGTCCTGAGCTCCAAGCTCATCAAGCGCGGCATCGATCTTAAGGCCGTGTCCTGGGATGCGCCCCAGGCTGCATCGGGCGGTACCGTGCACGTGCTCGGTCACATCGTCGAGGGTATCGACCAGACGACCGCCAAAAAGATTAATAAGGACATCAAGGATCAGAAGCTCAAGGTCAAGGTGACGATTGAGGCCGACAAACTGCGTGTTTCCTCTGCTTCCAAGGATGCGCTGCAGACCGTGATCCAGTTCCTGCGCGACCAGGACTACGGTCAGCCGCTGCAGTTCACCAATTACCGCTAATTCATTCGAAAGGACCGCTCTCCAACATGGATACTCCGTTGGGCTCCGTGCTCTATATCACCCTCGGGTGCGCCAAGAACGAGGTCGATACCGACCGTATGCGTTCGCTGCTGACCGCCGCGGGCTACGAGGAGGCATTCGATCCGCAGGATGCCGATATCGCCATCGTCAATACGTGCTCGTTCCTTGCCTCTGCAACGTCCGAGAGCATCGAGACCACGCTCGAGCTTGCCAACGAGGTGCAGGACGGCGTTCGTTCCTGCCCGATCGTCATGTGCGGCTGCGTGCCGTCACGCTACGGCGACGACCTGCCCGACGAGCTGCCCGAGGTCGCGGCCTTTGTGAAGGCCGACGAGGAAGACGGCATCGTGGCGGTCATCGATGACGTGCTGGGCGTGGAGCGCGAGATCGCGGCCTATATTCCGCAGGTCAAGCGCACCGTCGAGGGCGCTGTTGACTACGTCAAGATCTCCGATGGCTGTAATCGTTTTTGCAGCTTCTGCATGATTCCGTATATCCGCGGTCGCTATCACTCGCGCAATGCCGAGAGCATTATTTCCGAGGTGCGCGACCTGGTCGCCGGTGGCGTGCGCGAGATCGTACTGATCGGTCAGGACACGGGCATCTGGGGTACCGACTTTGCCGACGAGAGTGTCTCCGAGGGCTCGCCGCGCAATCTGGCGCAGCTGCTGCAGGCCGTTGCTGAGGCGGTGCGTCCTCATAACGTGTGGGTCCGCGTACTCTACCTGCAGCCCGAGGGCATGACCGACGAGCTTATCGAGACCATCCGCGATACGCCCGAGGTGCTGCCCTATATCGATATCCCCGTGCAGCACTGCGACGCGCGCATCCTCAAGGCCATGCGTCGATCCGGTTCGCGTCAGGAGCTCGAGGACCTGTTCCGTGACCTGCGCGAGCGTATCCCCGGTATCGTGATCCGCTCTACGGCCATGGTCGGCTTCCCGACCGAGACCGACGACGAGTTCCGCGATCTTATTGACTTTATGGACGCTGTGGGCTTCGACTATACGAGTGTCTTTGCCTACTCGCGTGAGGAGGGCAGCCTGGCCGCCAAGATGGAAGGTCAGGTTAACGAAGAGGTTAAGCTCGAGCGCGCCCAGGAGGCCATGGATCTGGCCGAGTCGCTCGGCTTTGCCGCCACGGCGGCCCATGTGGGCGAGCGCGCCCAGGTGATTGTCGACGGCATCGAGGAGACCGAGGACGGTGCCGAGCTCATCGGACATGCCTGGTTCCAGGCGCCCGATTCCGATGGTGCGGTGCATCTGGATGCCAGCGAGGCATCTGTGGGCGATATTCTGACGGTCGAGTTTACCGATAGCTTCTGCTACGAGCTTATCGGTCATGTTGTTGAGTAGGAGAGCGTCGTGGCTAACGAGAGCAATAAGGAATTGACGAGTGTCTGGACGCCCGCCAACATCGTGACGTGCGTGCGCATCGTCTTTATTCCAGTGTTCATGATCGTGTCGGCGCTGTCTCACACGAGCGTTGCCGGTACGGATTGGAGCACCTTCGACGGCCCGCTCGCTGCTGCCGCCTTTATTCTGTACGTCATCCTGTCGTGCACCGATAAGGTCGACGGCTACCTGGCTCGTTCGCGCAACGAGATCACCGACTTCGGTAAGTTCCTGGATCCCATCGCCGATAAGTTGCTCGTGTTCTCGGCCCTGCTGCTGTTCTTGGACTTTGGTGCCGTTACTGTGTGGTCGGTGTTCATCATCCTGTTCCGCGAGCTGCTGGTGAGCGCCCTGCGCATGGTCGCGAGTGCGGCCGGTGTGGTCGTTGCCGCCGATAAGCTCGGCAAGTACAAGACGGCGACCACGATGGTCTCCATCTGCGGCTATCTGTGCGTCTTTGCGATGGCCGGCTTGCACCTTGGCCCGGTGGCGCTGACGCTCGGTATCTACTCGGTGTCACGCTTCCTGTACGCCGTGGCCGTTGTCTTGACCGTTATCTCGGGCGCTCAGTACTTCTGGAACTGCCGCAAGATCGTCTTTTCGGTCTAGGTTCCTGGTAGACATGACGGAATCATTTGAGCAAATTACCGCGCACAATGAAGATCTTGCACGTGATATTGTCGAGCGTGCAAGCGTTCGTGGTGCGACGGTTTCGACGGCTGAATCTCTGACAGCGGGCATGATCGCCTCGACGATTGCCGATATCCCTGGCGCCTCGGCAGTGCTCCGCGGCGGTGCGGTGACGTACTGCGACGAGATTAAGCATCGCGTGCTCGGCGTTGAGCAGGAGACGCTCGACCGCTATACCGCGGTGTCGTATCAGACGGCGCGGGAGATGGCTACCGGTTCGCTGGAGCTGTACCAGAGCGATATTGCCGTGAGCGCGACGGGCTATGCCGGCCCCGGTGGAGGCACCGAGGACGATCCGGCTGGAACCTTTTATATTGGCTGGGCGTATCGCTCGGCCGATGGGGGAGCGCCGGTCGTGGACTCCATTCGTTGTCACTATGAGGGCGATCGTTCATGCGTCCGTGCCCATGCGGTCGCTGAGGCACTGGGTCGCATTGTCTACGTGCTCGATTCTATGGAATAGACGTGTTTTAAGGGGCCTCCGGGCCCCTTAATTGTGGAGGTAGGGACCTCTGGCGAATTTGCTCTCTGTGCAGGTAGTTGGCATATTCTTCCTCGTCACGCTTTGTTTGGTTCGCCTGCGGTCAAGTTTTTGGTCAGTGTTTGGTCGGCGTTTGGTTGGGTTTTGGAAAGGTCGGCTGCATATGATTTATCTGAACGGTTGACCACGAACAGCCGTTCGTTTATTATCGATGCAGGTTGTTAAGAGGAGGGCTATTCATGGCCAAGAATTCAGGTCCCGTACGTACCGTTCATGCTCGCACGACGGGTAAAGAGCGCGATGAGATGATCGCCACCACCAAGGCCGAGATCGAGAAGAAATTCGGTCAGGGTTCCATCATGAGGTACGGCGACGGTGGTCCCGAGCTCGAGGTCGAGGCCATTCCTACGGGCGCTCTGGCCCTCGATGCCGCTCTGGGCATCGGCGGCGTGCCGCGCGGCCGTATCGTCGAGATTTACGGCCCTGAGTCCTCCGGTAAGACAACGCTTTCGCTCGAGATTTTGGCAGAGGCCCAGGCTATGGGCGGCGTCGTGGCATTTATTGATGCTGAGCACGCGCTCGATCCCACGTATGCCGCGCGTATCGGCGTGGACATCGATGAGGTCCTCATTTCCCAGCCCGATACGGGTGAGCAGGCGCTCGAGATCGTCGATATGCTCGTGCGCTCTGGCGCCATCGACGCCATCGTCGTCGACTCTGTCGCCGCTTTGACTCCGCGTGCCGAGATCGAGGGAGAGATTGGCGATACTACGGTCGGCCTTCAAGCCCGCCTGATGAGCCAGGCGCTCCGTAAGCTCGCCGGCTCGCTCGCCAAATCTAAAACGACCTGCATCTTCATTAACCAGCTGCGCGAGAAGATCGGCGTCATGTTCGGCAACCCCGAGACTACGACGGGCGGCCGCGCCCTCAAGTTCTTCTCGTCGGTGCGTATCGATATTCGCCGCATCGATAGCATTAAGCTCAAGGACGAGGTCATCGGCAATCGTGTGCGTGCCAAGGTCGTTAAGAACAAGGTGGCGGCTCCGTTCCGCTCGGCCGAGTTCGACATCATGTACGGCACGGGCATCTCTAAGGAGGGCTCGATTCTGGACATGGCCGTCGAGTGCGGTATCTGCAAAAAGATGGGCTCTTGGTTTGCTTACGGTGAGGACAAGCTCGGTAATGGTCGCGAGGCCGCCAAGGCCTTCCTGCGCGAACACCCCGATTGTGCTGACGAGATCGAGCATAAGGTTCGCCTCGCCTGCGGCCTTGAATTCGATGACGATGCTCCGTCCGAGGTCGAGCTGACCGATCAGCCCGAAACTGAGGAGTTCGATGAGCTTTACGCCATCGATGGCTCCGCGATGCTCGATGATGACGACGAGTAACGGATGCCCTCATGTCGTATACGGTGACCGAGGCCACGGTCGTCTTTCCCGATAAGAAGGCGGCCTCCTCGTTCTCGAGTGGGTATGCATCAAAAAAGCCTTGTGCACATATCGACTGTGAGCTCGAGGGCGGTTTTGAACGACCCATCTGGATTCCTGTTCGTGTCGCGCGCCTATTTCTTAAAAATCGCCCCGATCTTCCCTGCGATTGGGATGAGTTTTGCGAGGCGGTGCAGCTCATTGAGCGTAAATGCGCGCTTACCATGGTGACTGAGATGCTGTCGCGCCGCGACCATGCCACGGGCGAGGTCCGTGACAAGCTGGCACGTTACGGATTTCGTCAGCCCGCAATTGATTTTGCCGTTCAGCGTGCCACTGAGTATCGCTTTTTAGATGAGAACCGCTTTTGTTCGTACTTTATCGAGGAACGCAAACGACGCGGCTGGGGACAGCGCAAGATTGAGACCGAGCTCAAGCGCCGCCATGTCGTACTCGATGATATCCCCGGCTATCCCGAGGATTATTTTGCCGTGGAGGACGACTTGGCTCGCGCATCGGCTTTACTCGAGAAGCGTCGTGTTCCCGAGACACGTGGATTCGAAAAGCTCGTCCGGTTTTTGATGGGCAAGGGCTTTTCGTACCACATCGCCGCCGATGCCGTTAAGGCGCGTCTCGATGCCGAACATGAGGAATGTGCAGTTTAGACACATGCGCTTTGCGTATCTGCCGTTCACCGCGTTTTAGCCGCCGTACTGGGTCCATTTATTTGACAGTTGTTACGGTTCAACGTACGATAAACACTGTCATTTGCTTTGTGATATGTGCTCATCTTTGATGAGTTTGTTTATATGTTTATCTGTATCCGACCCGCATAAGCTGCGCCCATATTACTCAAATGTCGCGAGCCGTTCGCAAGGACGGTTCGCTTTGTTGTGTAACGAATCCATAAAAAGGAGTGAGCATGCCTATCATCGCAGCGCTCGTTGGCATCGTTTTGGGTGCCATCGCCGCCATTGCCTACATGCGCACCGCCAAGCAGGGTAGTCTTCACGAGGCCGACGAAAAGATCCAGTCGGCTCACGCACAGGCTGAGTCCCTAATCGGTGATGCAAAGCGTCAAGCCGAGACCCTCAAAAAAGAGGCTCTGCTCGAGGCTAAAGAAGAGATTATCAAGAACAAGCAGGCTGCCGAGGCCGAGGACAAGCAGCGTAAAAGCGAGATTCGTACGCTCGAGAATCGCGTGATGCAGCGCGAGGAGTCTCTCGATCGCCGCAACGATGCCCTCGACAAGCGTGAGCATCAGCTGTCCAGCCAGGCTGGCCAGGTCGAGAAGCGCTCCCGTGAGCTTGAGGAGCTCTGCGCCAAGCAGACCTCGGAGCTCGAGCGCATCGCCGACCTGACCCGCGAGGACGCTCACAAGGAGCTCCTCGACAAGGTTCGCGGCGAGGTTACCCACGAGGCCGCCACGATCATCCGCGAGTCCGAGCAGCAGGTTCGCGCCGAGTGCCACAAGACCGCTCAGGAGATCTTGTCCCTGGCTATTCAACGCTGTGCCGCCGACCATACCGCCGAGGTTACCGTTACCTCCGTGCACATTCCTTCCGATGACCTTAAGGGTCGCATCATCGGCCGTGAGGGTCGCAACATCCGCACCTTCGAGCAGGTTTCCGGCGTCAACCTGGTGATCGATGATACGCCCGAGACCGTCGTGCTTTCGAGCTTCGATCCGGTTCGTCGCGAGACCGCCCGCGTCGCCCTCGAGAACCTTATTGCTGACGGCCGCATTCACCCTGCCCGTATCGAGGAGATGTATCACAAGGCCGCCGACTTGGTTCAGCAGCGCGTGCGCGAGGCTGGCGAACAGGCTGCCTTCGATACCGGTATCCACGATCTGCACCCCGAGATCGTTAAGACCCTGGGTGCCCTGCGCTATCGCACCTCGTTTGGTCAGAACGTGCTCCAGCATTCCCTCGAGGTTTCCGACCTGTGCGGCGTGATGGCTTCCGAGCTTGGCCTGGACGTTGTGACCGCCAAGCGTGCCGGCCTGCTGCACGATCTTGGCAAGGCTATCGACCATGACGTCGAGGGTCCGCACGCCGTTATCGGCGCCGAGCTCGCCCGTCGCTATGGCGAGAAGCCCGTTATCGTTCACGCTATCGAGGCTCATCACGCCGACGTCGACCCCAATACGGTGCTCGATGTTCTGGTCCAGGCTGCCGATGCTGTTTCTGCCTCTCGCCCCGGTGCCCGTCGCGAATCGGCCGAGAACTACATCAAGCGCCTTGAGAAGCTCGAGGAGATTGCCAACTCCCATGACGGCGTCGAGCGTACCTATGCCATGCAGGCTGGTCGCGAGGTCCACGTCATGGTTCAGCCGGACAAGATTTCCGATGCTCAGTCCACGGTCTTGGCTCATGACATCGCCCATCAGATCGAGGAAGAGATGGAGTATCCCGGTCAGGTGCGCGTCGTCGTGATTCGCGAGAGCCGCGCTGTCGATATCGCTAAATAACATGAACGACGCGAACGAGCTCATCTCATTTATCGCGTCGATGTCGGGGGAGGGCAACCTTCGCGTCGAGGAGAACCTTGGCGAGGGGTATGTCCGCCTCCGCGTTTCGGAGGCCGAGCGGCGCCAGGCAAAGCACGACATTCAGCATGTCGAGGATATTGTCATCGAAATGCTACGCAACGCTCGTGATGCCGGCGCCGACAAGGTCTATCTCGCCACGACCAAGGAAGACGGCGTCCGTACGCTCGTCTTTCTGGATAACGGCTCGGGCGTGCCGCAGGATATGCAGGAGCGCATCTTTGATGCCCGCGTCACCTCCAAGCTCGAGAGCATGAAGATGGATCGCTGGGGCGTTCACGGTCGAGGCATGGCATTGTTCTCGATTAAGCAGAACACCGACGAGGCACGCGTTGTCGCGTCGGATGTTGACCTTGGCTCGGTCTTTAAGGTGAGCGTCGCTACCGACCGCCTTGGCGAGCGCGCCGATCAGTCCAGCTGGCCTCAGGCTGTGAAGGACGAGGGCGGTCACTATGTCTGCGCCCGCGGCCCTCACAACATCATTCGCGCCGCCTGCGAGTTTGCCCTCGAGGAGCTGCGCGCCTGTGATGTCTATTTGGGGTCTCCGTCCGAGATTGCCGCGACGTTGCATGCGCAGGCGTCCAGCCGTCTCGATGCTTCTCGTCTTTTGTTTATCGATGACGAAGCCGAGCTTCCGGTGATCGATCGTCTGGGTCTTGCTTCGGATGCGGAAGACTTTATCCGTATCTGTTCGGGTCTGGGCCTTGAGATGTCCGAGCGTACGGCGCATCGTATCTTGGCGGGCCAGATTAAGCCCGTTCGCGGTGTGACCGCACGCCTGCTTCGCGAGCGCGATTCGTCCTCACATGCGTCTGCTCCGGTTGATCTTGCCAAGGATCGTCGCGGGCTGCGTATCGCCAAGGACGACATGGCGCAGTTCTCGCGAGCAGTGGAGCGCGACTTTAACGATCTTGCATCGCGGTACTATCTCAACCTTTGCGGCGACCCCAAGATTCGTGTTTCGCGCGATCGTATCACTGTGACGTTCGATCTTGCCAAAGAGGAATAGCATCTTTACCGAGTCCGTTCGGTACGATACAGTTATTGCAGTTAAAACGTACTTTTAAACGCAGGAGTTTCTTCATGGATTGCCTGAAGGTATCAAGCAAATCATCGCCCGCGTCCGTTGCCGGCGCCATTGCCGGCATGGTCAAAGATGGCGTTCCCGTCAATATTCAGTGTGTCGGCGCGGGTGCCGTCAATCAGGCCATTAAGGCTGTGGCCATTGCACGCGGATTTTTGATTCCGACCGGGTTTGATATTTCCTGCGCGCCGGTGTTCTCCGACATCCTCATCAACGGGGAGTCGCGCACGGCCATCCGTCTTTCTATTTACGTTCATCAGATTAATCGAGCTGCTATGGATAACGTTGTGATGGACGACGTTAAGCCTGTGGCATAGCGTGTTTGCTCTTTGCCCGCCCTCTTTGATTCCGCCTATTCCACCTCGTTAGGACTTATACACATGGACCAGGGTTCCGTACGCGATATTCTTGCCGGTAAAACCTACTTTATCCGCACCTTTGGCTGCCAGATGAATCAGCACGACTCCGAGCGCGTGAGTGGCCTGCTCGACTCGTATGGCTGCCTTATGGCGCTCGATCCGGAGCATGCTGACATTGTCGTGTTCATGACGTGCTGCGTTCGTGAGGCCGCTGACACCCGTCTGTACGGTCAGTGCAACTCTTGTAAGAGCCTCCCGCCTTCACCCTCGGGCAAGCGTGTGGTCGCCGTGGGCGGCTGCATCGCGCAGCGCGACGGCGAGGGTCTGCTCACCAATGTCGATAACGTCAATGTTATCTTTGGCACGCATTCCATCGCGCATGTGGCCGAGCTCATTGCCGAGGCATTCTTGGACGGCAAGCGTCATATTCGCACCAATGAGCATGAGGACACGGATGCTATGAGCATGCCGTGGCATCGCGAGACCCAGTACCACGCCTGGGTCCCCATTATGACGGGCTGCAATAACTTCTGCACCTATTGCATCGTGCCGTATGTACGCGGTCGCGAAAAGAGCCGTCCTTTCGATGAGATTGTCGACGAGGTAACCGGTCTAGTACGCCAGGGCGTGCGTGAGGTCACGCTGCTGGGTCAAAACGTCAACTCCTATGGTCGCGATCTGTTTGGCAAGCCGCGCTTTGCCGATCTGTTGCGTGCCGTGGGCGATACGGGTGTGGAGCGCATCTTCTTTACTTCCTCGCACCCCAAGGACCTACTGCCCGAGACCATTGACGCTATGGCCGAGACGCCTGCCGTCATGCCGCAACTGCACCTGGCAGTTCAGTCGGGCTCGACGCGCATCCTTAAAGAGATGAATCGTCGCTATACGCGTGAGGATTATCTGGGGCTCGTCGATCGCATCCGCAATCGCATGCCCGATATCGCGCTTTCGACCGATATCATCGTGGGATTCCCCGGCGAGACCGAGGAAGACTTTGAGCAGACGCTCTCGCTTGCCGAGACCGTCCGTTATGCTCAGGCCTATACGTTTATCTATTCCAAGCGCGCCGGTACTCCGGCCGCCGAGATTGACGATCCCACGCCGCATGAGGTAATTCTAGAGCGCTTCAACCGTCTGGTGAAGGTTATCGAGACCACGGCGCATGAGTATAACCAAGGTGAGCTGTACACCGTTGTGCCGGCGCTTATTGAGGGTACGAGCAAAAAGAATGATGCGGTGCTGCTGGGTAAGAGTCCTAAGAATCAGACCGTTCATGCACCGATTCCCGCGGGCTACAGCATCGATCAGTTGATTGGCAAGATTGTCGATGTTGACGTCGACGTTGCCAAGACCTGGTATCTGTCCGGATCCGTTGTGGGCGAGCCGCGCTAATGATTTCTCCCGGGGCAGGCCTTTCCGCCGTTGCGATTGTCGGTCCGACCGCGGTTGGCAAAAGTGATGTCGCAGATCGTTTGGCGGCTCGTCTTTCGTCCGAAGTGCTGTCGTGTGACGCGATGCAAATCTATCGAGGTATGGATATCGGCACTGCCAAGATGGCACCCGAGGAGTGCACGGCGCCTCTACGCCTGGTCGATATTGTTGAACCGGGCGTTGCATATTCTGCAGCGCTGTATCAGGCAGACGCTCGTGTGCATGTTGAGCGCTTGCTGGGCGAGGGCCGCCTGCCGGTGTTTTGCGGGGGTACAGGCTTGTATCTCAAGGCCGCCCTGGATGAAATGGATTTTCCCTCGGGCGAGCTTGAGGACGATCGTCGGGCGGAGTATCAGGAGCTTGCCGAGCGCATGGGCGAGGAAGCGCTGCACGCGCTGCTTGCCGAGCGTGACCCCGAGTCCGCTGCGGTCATCCATCCCCATAATGTTCGTCGCGTGATTCGCGCGCTCGAAATGCACGATGATGGTGTGTCCTACGCGCAGCAAAAGTCGCAGTTTAGTGTTCCGCGCGAGCATTATCACGCTCTGTGGTTTGGTTTGATGCGTAATCGTGAGGCGCTTTACGAGCGTATTAATCTTCGCGTCGATCTGATGTTTGAGCATGGTCTTGTTGATGAGGTTCGCGGTCTTATGGACCAGGGGCTGGAAGATGCCCTGACTTCGATGCAGGCGATTGGCTATAAAGAGATTATCGATGCCTTTAACGGCGTGATTTCTATGGATGAGGCTCGCGAACTCATCAAGACACGTTCGCGTCGCTATGCTAAGCGTCAGCTTTCGTGGTTTAAACGCGATGACCGTATCGTGTGGTTCGATATGGACGAGTTTACGATCGATGAGGTCGTTGAGGATATCCTTCACCGTATCGAGGCGGTCTAATGGCTCGGTTTCCCCTCGTTCCCACGGCGCCTGAGCCCGAACGTGCCGTTCTTGTCGGAGTTGAGTGGCGCGATAACGCCTGGCCGCTCGATTGCTCGCTTGACGAGCTTGAGCGCCTGGCCCATACGGCTGGCGCCCAGTGCGTGGCGCGTTTGTCACAGCGTCTGGTTAAGCCGTATCCAAAATCGTTTATCGGCTCCGGTAAGGTTGAGGAGCTTTGCGGGCTTGTGCATCGAATGGATGCCGATGTTGTTATCTTCGACGACGATTTAACGCCCTCTCAGCAGTCGTATCTGGAGAAAGCCGTGGGCGAACCGGTGAAGATTATCGACCGTACGGCGTTGATTCTCGATATTTTTGGCCTGCACGCTCAGACCCGTGAGGGCCGTCTGCAGGTGCAGCTAGCCCAATTGCAGTATCTGTTGCCCCGCTTGCGCGGTATGTGGAGCCATCTTGCTAAAGAGCAAACACGCGGTGGCATTGGTTCGCGCTTTGGTCAGGGCGAAAGCCAGCTCGAGGTTGATCGACGTTTGATTCGCAACAAGATTGCCGCTCTTCGTCGCGAGCTTAAGCAGGTTGAACAGCGCCGCGATGTCCAGTCAAAGAGTCGTATCGAGTCGCCGGCATTTCGCGTTGCCTTAGCTGGTTATACTAATGCCGGTAAGTCGACCTTGCTCAATCGCCTGACCGGGTCTACGGTGCTTTCACAGGACAAATTGTTTGCCACGCTCGATCCGACGACACGCTCGTATCGCTTGCCCGGTGGTCGTGGCATGACCATTACCGATACCGTTGGCTTTATTCAAAAGCTACCACATGGTCTCGTTGATGCCTTTAAGTCTACGTTGTCTGAGGTCCTTGGTGCCGACCTGATCCTTAAAGTTGTGGATGCCTCTGACGAGGACTACGAGCGCCAGCTCGAGGCAGTCGATCGCGTTCTTGACGAGATCGGTGCCGGCGAGCGTTTGACGCTTACGGTGTTCAATAAAATCGACCTACTCGATAGCGTCGATCGATTGAGTTTTCATCGTCGCTATCCCGAGGCCGTGTTGTTCTCGGCCCAGACGGGTGAGGGACTCGACGATCTCGTCGACCGCATTGCTCGTGAGGCGGCTGCCACCGATGTCTTGCTCTCCGCTGATATCCCGTATCGCGAGGGCGCCCTCATTACGCTGGTGCATGAGCAGGGAACCCTTCTGCATGAGGAATATCTCGAGGACGGAGTTCGCATTGTGGCAAAGTTGCCGGCCCGAATCGCACCGCGTCTTGAGCGCTATCGTACGGAATAAACTAGCTCTAGCACGCCTAGAATGACAGGCTGATGAAGCAGGTAGAACGGTAAGGCATGCCGACCGAGGACTGCGAGCGCCGGGATGGGATTGGCGTATGCCCATGCTGGCGCTTCGAGGCTTGATGCTTGTGCCGCCTGGGCAGCAAAAAAGCCGGTAAGGTACATAAAGACAAACGGAATGAGCGGATAGTAGTCTCCCGAAACAAAGCCCGGGCCCGGGAATCCAAGCCATGACAGGTAGGGGAGTGGGTAGACCGCCTTTGGAATGCCCCAGGTTAGGGCAAAAAGAATAAGGCACGCTGCGATGCCCCACGAGCCCGATATTTTTTGGAGTAACGGACGGGTGAGTGCAACCACCGCGGTGCACGCTGCCATGCAATAAATGATGCCAAAGTTTACCG
Source organism: uncultured Collinsella sp. (assembly GCA_902475785.1). GTDB lineage: Bacteria > Actinomycetota > Coriobacteriia > Coriobacteriales > Coriobacteriaceae > Collinsella. Next base: position 15,464 of record CABSAN010000014.1, on the reverse strand, counting down.
AATCGTCGACTGATACCAGCGTAGTTGCCATCCATACGATCAAGGCTGCGGCCGCGTATTTGAGGGCGCGCTTACCGTTATTACGCGAGAGCGTGCACATCCAACCGGCGATAAACAAAAATACCCAGCTGATACTAGCGCGCCAGATATCCTGGAAAACCGTTTCGGTAAACCATGGCATATCCCATCCATATAGGTAGGCCAAATCGTAGCAAGCGTGAAAACCTGCCATCGACAGCATCGTAAACCCGCGGACGGTATCAAATATGGTGATGCGTTTTTGCATCACGAGAACCGGCGCATTAAACCGACAACCTTACCCAAAATAACGGGGTTCGTCGCATAGATGGGCTCCATAGTGTCGTTCTCGGGCTGCAGGCGCACGCGCCCTTGCTCCTTGTAGAACGTCTTGACGGTCGCCGAGCCATCGATCATTGCCACGACGATTTCGCCGTTCATGGCGCTCTTTTGCTCGCGAACGATAATGTAGTCACCGTTGTAGATGCCAACATTGATCATTGAGCTGCCATGCACTTCAAGGATAAAGGAGCCCTGGTCTGTGGCAATCTCGGTCGGGATGGTAAAGGTATCCTCGATATTTTGTTCGGCCAGAATGGGAATCCCAGCCGCGACGCGACCGACGAGCGGCAGCGAGACCGTTCCGCGGGGCGCTGTGGGTTCATCGGATTTAGAAATCGAGACAGAGGATCCGTCCTCATCAAAGAGCTCTAGGGCGCGCGGCTTTGTGGCATCGCGCTTGAGCAGTCCTCGAGCCTCCAGGGCAGAGAGATGAGCATGCACCGTGCTGGGGGAGGAGAGGCCTACGGCCGATGCCATCTCGCGCACACTGGGCGGATAGCCCTTCTCCTGCTGATATTCCTTGATGAAGTCGTAAATCTGCTGCTGACGCTTGGTAATTTTGCGAGCCATCAGGGGATCCTCTCTGCCAATGTCAAACAAATGTTCGATTATTGCTTGACAGGAACAACTGTTCGAAGATAATAATAACCGAACATTCGTTCTCGCGCTAGACATTTTTGTCCGCGCGGCTTGATAAAACTGTTCTCAGCAAAACACGCGAGAGGAGAACATGATGAACGCAACGGATATGGTCCAGGGTAACCTTGCCCTTAAGCTCGAGACGCCTGCGGCGCCGGCTTTCACGGTTGTTAAAGGCGGCCGCTCTGGTTTCCAAACACTGCCTGGCAAGCCCGTCCGCAGCCAGTGCGTCACCACGACTTCGGCCCCCGTTGCCCTAAAGGCTTCGACGATTGTCGCCCTGGCCGTTGCGCTCACGCTCTTCTTTGTACTTGCCACCTCGATCTTCAGCGCTCGTCACGCCGCATATGCCGAGTCGGTATCCAACGTTACCTACGAGACCGTCCGTGTTCAGTCTGGCGATTCCTTGTGGTCGCTAGCCCAGGAGCATCCGATTGAGGGTCTTTCCACGCAGGAGACCTCTGATATGATCCGCAACGTCAATCACCTGGAGCATGGCTCGCTCGATGTCGGTGCGCATCTTAAAGTTCCCACACGTTCCTAAGATTTCAGTACTGTCGCATGGTACCCTTGTAATCGTTTTAGAGGAGGTACCATGCGCTGTCCTAAATGCGGCAAGGCCCATACCCGCGTTGTTGATTCCCGCATGCAGGAATCTAATAACACCATCAAACGTCGTCGCGAATGCTGCTCGTGCAATTATCGCTTTACGACTTTTGAGCGTTGTGAAGACCCTATTGAGGTCATTAAGTCAGACGGAACCAAGCAACGGTTCGATCGCAATAAGTTGCTGGTCGGTTTGATGCGCGCCACGATTAAGCGTGATATCGACACTAAAAAGCTCAACGAGATCATTGACGATATTGAGGTCGAGCTTCGCTCCCGTACGCTCACGGCCGTTACGTCCCATGAGCTGGGCGATATGGTTCTTAAGCGGTTGGCCAAGATCGATAAAGTGGCCTACATCCGCTTTGCCTCGGTCTATCGCGATTTCAAAGACGTCGATGAGTTTCTGCAAGAGCTCGATAAGCTAAGGTGATTTCATGTCCAACATTACCGTTAACATTAAACGTCTCGACCCTACGGTCGAGCTTCCCAAATACGCACATCCCACGGATGCCGGTCTTGACCTCCGAGCCAACGAAGACTGCACCCTCAAGCCCTTTGAGCGTCGTCTGGTCTCCACTGGCTTGGCCATTGCGCTGCCCGATGGCTACGCTGGCTTTGTCCAGCCCCGCAGCGGCCTGGCCATTAAGCAGGGCCTGTCTATAGTCAACACGCCCGGTCTCATCGACGCCCACTACCGAGGAGAGCTCAAAGTCATCCTCATCAACCTAGACCCCACGAACAACATCCAAATCAACAAAGGTGACCGCATCGCCCAACTCGTCATCCAAGAAGTCCCCACGGTCAACCTCGTAGAAGTACAAGAACTAGACGAAACCGACCGAGGCAAAGGAGGCTTCGGCTCCTCCGGCGTCGCTTAGTCTTTTGCTTCCTTGAACGGAGTGTCGTATTGCCCGCTCGCCCCTGGGAGGCCCCTATATATCATCCCGTGCTCAAACATTCTCGCTGCGCTGCGAAACTGCGCGCGGGACGATATATAGGGGCCTCCCAGGGGCGAGCTATGCTCACGTGCTTGCAACCAATCGCTGTTCCTCATTAAAAGCCGAATTCTGTATCTAAAAGCTTTATCTAGCAAGTAACCCGATGCGACAAAGAGACAACCCCTTTGTCGCATCGGGTTACTTAGATTACTTGTATTTGAGTTCGCCTTTGCTGCTTTACTTGGGTAACCGGTATATCTGCTGGTGTGTACATGTAGCTGTGGCGTAGGCCGCCCACACATATCGTTCCACGCGCAGTTTCGCAGCGAGCGAAGCGAAGCGAGAATGTTTGAGCATGGAATGATATGAGTGGGCGGCCTGCGCCACGGCGGACAGTCCAATGCTAGCGGATATGCGCGGGTTTTCCGCCCCAGTAGAAGCGGCAGAAGGCTCGTTTGCGCTTTTGGGGTTTGCCTACGAGTTCCATGGTGGCGACGGCGATGTCTTCGGCTGCGTGGGGGCGGCGTAGTACTTCGCCGTTGATGAGCAGTGCCTTGAGTGATTCGGGATGGTCGTGTAGGTGGCGCAACGTTACGATGAGCTCTCGTGCCGTGGTGACGTGCATGCTGGCGCCCATGCCGGTGAGCATGGTGGTGTTGGCCTTTTCCTGGCCGTACGATTTGCCCAGCAGGATCATCGGCAGATGTGCGCATAGGCACTCGGTGACCGTGAGTCCGCCCGATTTGAGGATTGCCAGGTCGCAGCCGTGCATGAGGGCCGCCATGTCGTCGACATAGTCCAGCACCGTGACGTTCTCGAGCTTCATGGCATCGAAGAGCGTCTTCAGCCGGGTGGCATACTCCACGTCTTTGCCAGGCAAAAAGACAAAGTGCATGTCTTCGAAGCTTCGCAGGAAGGGGAGTGTGTGGTCCATCGCCGCGCGAAAGCGGACGTAAGGCTGGGGCAAGCTGGCACCGGCCATTACCAACACGACGGTCTTGTCGGCGGGGAGGTTGAACTTGGCTAGCTCTTCCTCGCGATCGTAATCCGTGTCGAATCCGGCGCGAATAGGAATGCCGGTAATGCGAATCTTTGTCTCGGGCACCTTGCGCGGACGCAGCGTTTCGGCCATAAATTCGTTGGCAACACAGAATAGATCGGTGTCCTTATGGGGCCACCAGCCCTCTACTTCGTAGTCGGTCGGTACGCAGATGACCGGATAATCGATACCCGTAATTACGCGGGCGCCCACGGCAACGTTGGCTGCTGTGATGTGCGTTGCGACCACGGCTATTGGCCTGCGGCTACGTATATATTCGTTGAAGGCGGGGAACATAATTCGAGACCATGCCGTGCCGCCACCCCAGAGAAGATGCCCCGTAAGCGTATATCGCCAGGTCAGGTCGTAAATGGGGCGCGTGGCTCCCGTAAAAGAAGCCGCGGTCTTATTGCCGTCGAATTTAATACGTCCAAAATCAAGGATATCGAGTACTTCAATCTCAACATCCTCGGGGATGCCACTGGTGCCGCGGATGAGGTCGAATGCTTGCACAATCGCATTTGCGGCGGCCTTGTGGCCCGAGCCGACCGAGGCGTGCACGATGGTCACGAGAGGTTTTTGCTGTGCCAAGAGCGTGGTTTGCTCCGATTGAGGAGTGCTTTGCGTGAGCAGGGGAGCGTCGTCGCTCGTCTGCGTCTGATCCATCGATAACTCCCCTTCGACGTTGTAACACGGAATTTATCATTGTAGTGCATGAGTGTCACGTTCACGTAAATTTGGGTATGAGCGCAAAGAACGACAACGTTTCGACGAGAGGACTCTTCATGACTACCGATCAGACAATCGATGTTGCGATTATCGGTGGCGGCCCTGCGGGCTATGCTGCCGCCATTTATGCGGCGCGTGCCAACCTAACGACGACTGTCCTTGAGCAGGGCATGTCGGGCGGACAGATTGCCACGAGCAACGAGATTGAGAATTATCCTGGTATTCCACTGCTGAGCGGCGCCGAACTTGGTGAGCGGTTCCAACAGCATGCTGAAGGCCTGGGGGCTCAGGTTGAATGGAGTATGGTGACAGACGTCGATTACGATGCCGATGCGGTTCAATTTACCATCCATCATGATATGGGCGACACAGCGGCCAAGAGCGTCATTGCGTGCATGGGCGCCACGCCGCGTCCTGCGGGTTTTGTCGGCGAGGACACGTATCGCGGTCGTGGCGTTTCGTATTGCGCGACGTGTGACGGCATGTTCTTCCGTGGCAAGCAGGTCTTTGTTATCGGAGGCGGCAATTCGGCATGCGAGGAGGCGCTGTTCCTGTCCGACATTGCCAGCAGCGTGACCATCGTGCTACGCCGCGATCAGTTCCGTGCACCCGAGGGCGTTGTGAATAAGGTGCTTGCTAAGGACAATATTTCAGTTAGGTACCAAACTAGTATTGTTGAGCTTTCTGGTGAAGCGATGCCCACGACAATCACGTTCAAGGACAATGCGACTGGTGAACTGCACACTGAGTCCTTTGAACCTGGCTCTTTTGGCATCTTCGTCTTTACGGGGACGCAGCCACATACCGAGCTTGTTGAGCATCTCGTCGATCTGGCTCCCGACGGCGGCATTGTCACCGACGATTCGATGGCCACCCGTACGCCCGGCTTATTCGCAGCCGGTGATATCCGTTCCAAGCGTTTGCGTCAGGTTGTGACCGCTGTTTCGGACGGAGCCATAGCAGCAACCAGCGCATACGCTTTCATACGCGGATAAGTACGATAATATATCTTATGTAAGGTTGCTATCTTTTAACAAAGTGGTTGGACGGTGCATCAGTGTGCTGTCCAACCACTTTTACTTAGCGGCTATGTGGTATTCAAAACTAGATAATCTAGAATACAATATAGAAAACGAACGGAGGATCCTTATGAACCACGTCAAACATGTTATCCCGATGTCCGATACATCGGTCAGCATTAAGCCGGAGGATATTCAGCCGACGGTGCTGCCGGATGCATTTATTCAGTCCGATATGGTGGGTAAACTCAACGCCTTGAGCCTGCCGCGCTATGACCAGCTGCCCAACGTAACGCTCTATCGCGATCAGGTTATTGAATATGTTGCGCTGTGGATGGAGCCGCTTTCGATTTGCGTAGAGCAGCCCGTTATCACGCCTTCGATGATCAATAACTACGTGAAGGTCGGCCTCGTTCCTGCTCCGGTTAAAAAACAGTATGGCCGCGAGCAGATTGCGCGTCTTATCGCCATTTGTATCTTTAAGCAGGTGCTGCCCATCGCTGCGGTTCAGGCGCTCTTTAATATTCAGCGCTTGAGCTACGACGCTCCGACGGCTTTCGATTATGTAGTCGATCAACTTGAGGCATCGATTCGTGCGGCGTTTTCCGTCGAGCAGACTCCCGTGCCCGATACCGCACACCAGGTTACGCGCGAATCGCTGCTCGTACGCAGTGCGGTATCGTCCTTCGTTTCGAAGGCGTACCTGATGAGCTATCTAAAGTTTAATGGGTTTAATGGCTAACCGATGTATAAGACGGGCGGGATAAAGAGCCAGTGGCCCTTTATCCCGCCCGTGCGTTTGTCTAGTTGGACATTATCGGCCCGAAGCCACGCCCATGCCGTAGCCGATAATGAGACCGTGCATCTCGGCGTAATAGGAATCTAGGGCGTTGCAGGGCATGACAATCGTCTTGGAGCCGGGCCAGCGCTCCACAATGCGGTTGGCAAGCGACTGGGCTCCAGCTTCGTTTTCAACGTGATCGATGATGACCTCGCCGCCCGTGAAACCCTCGGCTTCCATGGTGTCAATAATCTTGGTGAGCATCTTCTTTTCGCCACGCGTGTGCCCAACGAGTTCAATTTTGCCCGCTTCGCTTGCCGTGCCCAAAATGCGTATATTGAGCTTGTTGGCAATAACGCCGGCTGCCTTAGGAATGCGTCCGGCCTTTGCAAGGTTCTCGTAATTACACAGGCTAAAGAGAATCTTGCTGTTCTGCTCGAGACTATCGAAGTAATCGCAGGCGTCCTCAAAGGAAACGTCTGGGTAACTTGCAAGATAACGATCAAACAGTAAGAAGATCAGATCCATCTTGCCACCAGCTGCCCGCGAATTGACCAGGTGAATCTGACGATTGGGCTCCTCGGCAAGTACCATATCGCGTGCTGTAGCAGCAGCATTATAGCTTCCCGATACCCCCTCGGAGATGGGCATGCAGATCGTCTTGTCTGCAAGCTTAAAGAGCTCAGCCCACTCCCCTACGCTTGGGCAGGCGCTCGATGATGCGCTGGCTTCCGATTGAATGGCAACATTAAGCTCGTGAACATCGAGCGAGAGGTCATCGACAAATTCGCGCTCCCCCACTCTGATCTTAAGGGGTGCAAATGCAAAGGTGGTATGAGGTGCGGTTGGTTGCCAATCGCGAAGATTGCAGCTCGAATCTGAGATGAGTGCCCAGCTCATTGAGGGTCCTTTCTAGTTGTTCCCCTACAATTATAGCTATCTTTTGGACAGATGCTGCGCATATCTAGTATTCAAAACTAGATTGTTGCTTATACGCAAAACGGGCGGTCGAGATAAAAGAATGGACCTCGCTCCCAAAGGATACGAGGCCCATTGTTGTTTGCTGAGTTAAAACACTTAGTAGCGAACGAAAATGTAATTGTTGTTCATGCCAGCCGCAACGGAGCTGATGATAACGCCCGTCTTGTAGTCGGAAGCATGGATCATCTGGCCGTTACCAATGTAGATGCCGGTGTGGTAAGAGTTAACCACGACGTCACCAGGCTGGGGATCGGACACGCGGGTCCAGCCCATAAAGGTGCCCGTGGTGCCAAGGCGGCAATAACGGCCGGTGAGGCAGTAGCTTACAAAACCGGAGCAGTCAAAGCTGCTCGGTCCAATGCCGCCCCAAGAATAAGCATAACCGAGCTTGCTGTAGGCGCGCGAAACAACGGTACCACCGTCAACGGACTGGCTCGGTGCGGAAGGCGTCGGAGCCGGAGCGGGCGTCACGGGCTGCGGCGTGGGAGCAGGAGTGGGCGTCGAAGGCTGCGGCGAGGGAGCAGGAGTGGGCGCGGGGGTGTTCTCGGTCGTACCGGCGGTGTCGTTGCTCACCGTGGCCTTTTCGGCAGTGCTGGCATTTATGCCAGCCTGCAGCGCGGCGTTGGCCTCGGCCTCGGCGGCAAGCTCGGCCTGCAGCTGTGAATCTAGGGAGTTCACGACACTCTGGGCCTCAGCCTGCTGGGCATTGAGCTCGTCGACCTTCTTCTGCGTCGCGGCGACGTTCTTCTCCTGCTCGGTCTGCTTATCGGTGAGCTGCTGCTTAAGGTCCTTGACCTCCTGAATGGTCTGGGCCTGCTTGTCAGAAACCTTGCCGTAGTAGAACAGACGATTGAGCATGTCGCCCAGATCGTCGACGCCCGTCAGAACCTGAAGGAGACTCAGACCTCCGGTCTTGTATTCACCGGCAACGTAGCTCGAAAGCTTTGCCTGGCCCTCGGCAATCTCTTGCTGCTTTTGCGTGATCTCGCCTGCAGTCTGATCAAGCTCCTGCGTCTGTGCGGAGAGTTCTTCATGAATTTGCTGGGTTTGGGTGCCAATCTGCTCGAGCTTGGTACGAGCAGCGGCAAGGTCGGATGCGGTATCGGCGTAGGCCGGAGCCACGAGGCCCAGGCCCAAAACACAAGCGAGGGTTGCCGTAGCAGCGCAGCGTGCCATGTTTCTGTGCGTGTTTGCTGTGCGCATGTAGCTTCCTTTCCGGTATCTAAGGGTAGCGGCTAGTCCACCGTTACCAGGCTAAAGAGCTCAACATCCTCGTTAGAAGGCGTGAGCTTCTTGCGCGGGTTGAGAAACGCAAGCTCAAGGATACAACCGTAACCTACAAGCTTTGCGCCCATATCTTGCACTAGTTTACCTGTTGCCTCGACGGTTCCGCCCGTCGCGACCAAGTCGTCCAGAATCAACACGGTATCTTTAGAGCTAATAGCGTCGGCATGGATCTCAATTGAATCGGTGCCGTACTCGAGTTCGTAGCTCTGGCTCACGGTCTCGCGCGGCAACTTGCCCGGCTTACGTGCGGGAACAAAGCCGGCGCCCAGGGCGACGGCCACGGGCACACCGACCATAAAGCCGCGAGCCTCGGGGCCCACGACCTTAGTGATTCCCATGCCGGCAAAGTGCTCGGCGAGGGCATCGGTCATGGCTTTGAGCGCCTCGGGATTGCCAAAGAGCGGCGTGATGTCCTTAAAGACGACTCCGGGCTCGGGATAGTCGGGAATATCGACGATATGAGATTCGAAGTCGTACATGGCGTGACCTTTCATGGATTGCCGGGTGGGCGGCGGTTATTTACCCGCGTTGGCAGACGAGCTATGTGAGGGGACGACAACCTTGGACGGCTGCACGAGCGACTCGTCGTGCGCGGCAACCGCGGGGACGCTTGCCCCATCGCTTTTAGCCTTGGTCGATTCGGAACGCGCGATCTCCTCATCGAGAGCATCGATGTCAGCGTCCTCGACCACGGCGTTGAGCGACTCAAAGACACGGTTCTTAAGGAGCGCGGTGTGTACACCCTCGGTGAGGTCGTGCAGCTTCTTAAAAGCGCGCTCGAGCTTGGCGTCGCGCTCGTCATCGGAGGTATCCATGCCGAGCATGCTCACGAGAACCTGCTCAAACATCGAAGACTCGCGGTTTGCCGACGATACGTACTGACGCAGGTTGCGCGGCTCAATGTGGAAGCGCGACAGCTCCGAGCAGTAACGGATAATCGGGAAATCTCGGCCATCGACGAGCTCTCGGTTCTGCGGGCTCTTGATGATGCGAATAAGATCGTTCTCGGCAAGGGAGCGGATAAAAGAAATCTCAACACCGAGCATATCGGGAATGGTCTCGATGGGATGCAACTTTTGCTTGGTCTCCTTGGGCTCCGTCTTAAGCGGAACATCGGACAGAAGACCCACCTCGTAAGCCAAAGTGGACAGGTCCGTTGCGTTTTCCAAGCGCTGCTTAATTACGTTGAGCGGCATGTAGCGAGTCTTCTGCAAGTGCAGAATGACCTCCAGGCGATCAACGTCCTCCTTGGAGTACTGACGGTATCCCTTAGGCGTACGATGAGGGGTAATGAGCCCCTCATCCTCTAGAAATCTAATTTTTGAGTTCGAAAGATCGGGGTATGCGCCTCGAAGTAGGTTGACGACTTGGCCGATACTCAGATAGTTGCGTTCGGCCATGCCCTACTCACCGGTTTCGATGCGCTCCGGCGTGCTCTCGTGGTAGATGAGCGTAAACGTACCGATCTGGACGGAAGAACCGTCGTGCAGCGGGGCTGCATTGACGATGGCACCGTCAACCCAGGTGCCATTGAGCGAGCCCAGGTCCTCGATGTGAGCGCCGAGGCCCTCGCGAATAATGCGCGCGTGGCTGCGCGAAACAGTCATGTCGTTGAGGAAGATGCCGTTCGCAGGATCGCGGCCGATGGTGGTCACGTCGTCCTCGAGCTCAAAGGCAGCTCCGGTCTGCGGACCCTTGACGATGGACAGAACAGGAGCGGTGATGCGAACGTTGGCCATAAGGTCGGGAACGGTGACATCGCTCGAAGGAACGCGGAAAACGCAGGTAGCGTCCGCAGTCTTATCGTTCTGAGGCATATTGTTAACCTTGTTGTCCATGACAACCCCTATCTAACGCGGCCACGCCGCAAAGAATGAACCGTACGTAATCATACCCCAATAAATCAATCTTCGATTTCGGGGTTGAGAAAGTCGGTGTCCTCGTCCTCGGGATGCGCGATGGCCTGTTTAATGGCCACGCCGCCCTTAACGGAGTAAATGACGGCGGTGAGCATGGAGAAAATCACGCCGCCATACACAAAGAAGATGCCGAGGGGGACCGAGCTGCCGTTGAGGCCCGGAAACGCCGTAAACGTGGAGGGCAGCAGGTTCCAGCCATCGACGACGGGGATGCCCAATAACATAAGTGAAAAGCCGGTCATGAGCAGCGCCGTGGCAATTTTGCCGGGAAAGACGACATCAATAGGACGACGGTGATAATGGCGCACGATGAGCGATCCGATCCCTAAGTAAACATCGCGACCGATGATGAGTACGCAGACCCAGATAGGCAGCTCGCCACGGACCACCAGGCCCAAGACGCCCGTAAACAGCAGCGCGCGGTCGCAGATGGGGTCCATAACCTTGCCGAGCCACGAGACCGTTTTTGTCATGCGGGCAATCTGGCCGTCCATCCAGTCGGTGGAAGCCGCGATGGCATAGATGACAATGGCGACGACACGGTTGTTGTCCGTCACAAACAGGTACAGGAAGACGAGCGTGAGGACCAGGCGCGTAAAGGTAATGAAATTGGAGATCGTAAAGATCTTATTCGACGGGTAGTCGGAAGTGCCGATAAGCTCCTTTTTGATCTTCTTCTTGATGCCCACAGGACTCCCCCGCTGGTAAACGACAAAACTTTCGATACTATACCCGTTCTAGCGATGTCTATCCAGAGTAAGCATAGAGAGTCCAGACATGTGGAGGGCGTTGTCGCAACGTGAATGTACCGTTTTTATGTACGTCAGCCTCCAAACATGTCATAAATTGTCGTTTTTGGAGGGTGACGTACAAGTTTTTGTTGAGCAAAAGTATCGAACAAGAAAGCCGTTGATTCTTCGTTGCTTACTCTGTTGATTCATAACCAAATCCGTAGTGCAAGTACGGGAATGTGGAATAGCGTTTAGATAGATTCTACTCGGTCATCTCGGTTACGCAAACGCGGCACGGGTTTCCGCGAACGCGGACGCCCGTGCCCTTCTTTTTTACGATTGCATAATGCGTCTGCGCGATTGTGGATGAGGCCCCGCGGTTCAACCCGGGGATTTTCCGCCGCGCCGCCCGATTTCGAAAAGAGGCCTGCAGATGCAGACGGATTTCGGGAAACCCCGACGGCAGCTCTCTCAAAAATGGGAGCATGGCCCGAGGGCGCCCGTGGGCGACCCTTCCGCCGTTCGGCCGGGCGGCGGCGTGTAGCCCCGTAGGCGTGTAGCCGTGTGGCGGTGTAGTGCGCTACGGATGTAGCCCTGTAGCGGTGTAGGCTGAAACATATCCCCAATCCGGGAATGCACATATATATAAGTGCGATCGTTTTGCCGTAGATGGGAAACCCGTCGGCCGGGCGGGACCGGAGAGCCGGGCGGCGAATGCGAAAGGCCGGATGCAGCCGATGCCCTGAATGAGGTCCCAACACATGGGAGGGACAGCTGAATCCATCTCTTTTGTCGCTCCCTAGGGCGTGGATTTCCCAGCTCTCGCCCCCGAGGTCATCTTGCAGACGATTCGCAAGTCTCCGAGCGGTAGGTACCTGATGGAGCAGAGGGCCGCGCTGGCGTAGTTGCCGCACTTCGACGATATGGACGATGACGAGCTCCGCCAATTCGCCGCCCAAGTCAGGCCGTGATTTTATAGAATTCAGGGAAGGCCGCCGTCACGTCCGCTGTTTAAGAAGGTGCCGCTTTGAAATATCTCGTCGAGGATTGCGATGATCCGGCGGATCCCGTCCAGGACTACGCCGAGGCCAGGTAAATCGTCAGACAAGTACTCGGCTCCCACCCATCGGTGAGACAAGCTGCCACATGGCCATGGAAGCCTCATTTATTTGCGAAGAACATCGGCTAGCCGCAGGATTGAAATCATCGACCGATAAGTGAGTTCCACCTTTTCGCCCGCAAGCAGTCGTTTCGAGCCAATCTCATCTAGCCCCACAAGCCGAGAAAACAGCGGGCCGCTCATCGTGCCCTCGTCAATTGATTCCCTTATGGTCTTCAAAACGTCCGTATCATGAAGCGATGCCGAGCTGTAGGGGGCAACACGAGCGGAACTCTCAATTAACGACGAGACAAAAGGATGGAGATGCTTTGGACATAGTCCATCAAACACCACATCCCCATTGTCATCCGAGCCGACCAGGCGCCAAGTATAATGATCGACCCAGTCATCTCCGTCATATATGGCGTCCATGAGCAACTTCCCGTCTAGTGAGAGAAACCTATTTGGACATCGGGGCGTAAGACCGCAATCCATATCGGGCCTGCAGCAGCTCCAACCCAACGCACCACATAGGTTCCCTTTCGTACATGTGTATCAATCTGCCCCGAAATGCCGGTGAATGCAATTCTAGACCCGTTTGTCGGATAGCAATCGACGTATTTTTGTTTTCCGCTCACAACCTTGTATAGATATATCGTTTCAGCAAAAGAGAAGGGATCGTTCGCAATTTTGTCCGGAAGAACTTGCCACCTCAAAATCCTGCTACCAATATTGTCAAGCTTGACCGTTCCGCCGTCCCCCTCAAAAGTGGCAAGGGGATTTACCCCAGACTGAGAGTCGGCATCGCCCTCCTTAGCAGTTATCAGCAGGCTGCCCGTATAAGACTGCTGAGGCTCACCTTCAGGAAAGGCAGCCTCGGCCCAAGAAGGGCCACTCAGGCAGAACAGTCCGAGCAGCATCATTACCAACAAAAGAGAAGAAGAGCAAGAAGAAGCACTAGGGCCGAGCGCCACTGCGAAGGGAATCTCATCCCGCTTCAGCGTAGGATGAGGCTCCCCCAACAGGACCTTCGAGCTATTTCACCTCAAACCTAAAGAGTCTTCGCTCCGGCAGATCGGTCATCTTCATCGTATAGGTTCCGGGAAACGCTTTCTCAAAACGGACGGTCTCGTAACCTTCGAAATAGTCGTTGGTGTTTTGCATCATAAATGGGACGAGCAACTCGTTTTCTGCCCCAACCTCCACGGCAAACGCAGCAGAGCCGCCAAGGACCGGCATTGCCTGCGTTATCAGATCGGTATTGACTACAAAATCATAGTTTGGCGCAGACTCCGGTACCTTCGTCACACGGCCGTCCAGCCACTCAATCTCTGTCATCGCGCGCATGGTCCAAGCCCCTTCCGACACGGGATTGTCAGCTCAACCCGACCCTTACCCATACGGACGAACATAACTCGCCAGGGGAAGCCCCTGAAGGCCGTGCGCCACAACATGAGGCCGAATCCGCCCCCGGCTGGACAGGCCAACAACGAAGGAGCACACGGAACCGGCGCGGCGTTACAACCGTCCCGGCAAGCGTGTCACTTGGCCAAGTCATGATGCCGACAAACCCGGAAATGCTCCAACGGAGCGCCGAACGAGCGTAACAATATAAAGCCGTGCAACACGCGTTGGACGACCAGAACATCCCAAACAAAGGCCTGTCGGTCCCACCTTCAAGCCCAATAGCAAAATGTGCATCAGCGGATTTGCAACGATACAAGTCTCAACCGTCACCATCACACCGCAGCGCGCCTAGTCCCACTCATCCTACTGCAAATGTCCCAGAACGAGAAAACGACCAGCTTAACATGCCACCCTTTATATCCGCACGCGCGTAATTCAACTCATAAGGACCGGCTATCCCTTACCTGTGACACAATCTCAAACGCACAGAACAGAATCATCAGTCCAATCATCGCATAAGAGGCAGCCGAACCTTCAAGCACTATTCCACAAAGAACAATCTCCGCGCCGCCAATAAGAACTGTTATCAGGCGCTCTGCCTTTTTGCTCTCGCCGCTCGCATAAAAAGGCGGCAAAGCGCACAAGATCACATATAGCCCGGGAAGGGAATACAGGATCGATAGTCCAAGCCCCCCATCAACCGCAGTGTTTTGCGTAAGAATCAACTGAACCCAAACGGCAATTATCACTGAGCAGGTTGTCGATAAAAGAAGGCCAGAAATATAGCACGCAACAAAGTCCCGTCGCATTCGAACAGAGAAATCCGCGAACTCTCTTCGCCGCGTGGAAACAATAAGGTACACAGAAATTGCAATAGAACCAATCAGAGAAAACAGCGGAACAACCAGCAATTCAAGCTTATTACCCCATCGATCAACCACACCCCCACTCCAATGAGCGGGAATTGTATCAGGGAGGGCTGACCAAGCCGCCCATAGAATCAGAAATGGAAGAAAAGAGAGGATGAAAGATGATAACACTGCAGTAATTTTTTTTGAGGCTCTCATCGATTCCACATCTCCTTGCGCGCTCACATTCCACTCCGCCTTAAATCAAGTTTAAATAAAAACTTGAATGCAAGTTTGTTTTGATTAGTATGGAAACTATATCCATTTAGTTCTAATTTGTTGAGGCACTCGCCTACTCCCTTCAATCGGGATCCGAACAAGCGCTTTTATATGAAATTGCCCGAAATGCCGGTCAAGGAGAGCGCTTCCTCACCATCAACGCTCGGCTGCTTGCCGCGCAATCAATCGCGACGGGAGTGGCAATCGTACTTGGATCATTCATTGCCCAAGTATCTTGGAGCGCCCTCTACGTATGCGTTTCCGTTTTCTATCTCCTGCAGCTTTTCCTTCTGTATCCCATTGAGAGGACGGAAACGACCCATTCCAAAAACTCTGGGGAGGAAAGGTTTGACGTGGCCAAGGTCTTCAGACGCGAAACCTGGTGCATTGGAGAATCCGCTTTTGCGGTGTTGCTTCTTCTAATCGGCACAAGCATGCTCGATGGATTCTATGGGAGTTATTACAACTTGAATCAGTTGGTATTCGACGCATTTGATGCTCCCGTCTCCATAATAGGAATCTTTTTCGGTGCATCCTATGCAGTAAATGCGACGGCCTACATTGCAGCAGATTTCTTCTCATCGCGTTTCGGGAAAAGAAATACCATGCTCGGCTCGATGCTAATCGAGGCGGGTCTTTTCTTGATTCTTCCGTGGTTCGCTTCAAATCCGCTGTGTTTGTTTGGCCTTAGCATGGTGCTTTGCTTTCTCCCAGAAGTGGTGTACATCACTTCGGAAAACTTAAGGCTCTGTTAGACCAGGATTGACATACATGTGTCCCCACGGTGCCATATCGTTGA